>JBFIWG010000332.1:0-3646 GCA_041606495.1 Nocardioidaceae bacterium | reverse complement strand
TTGAAGTTGGTGTCGAGGTACACCGAGGCGCCGTGGGACCCCCGCCTGGTGAGGTTGTCGTGCCTGACTCGGACCCGCACGGCCCGCTCGTTGACCACGCGCACCCGGAGGACATCGATCTTGTGTCCCATGTCGCCGCGCTCGTCCTTGAAGCCCGCCTTCTCGGCGGCTGCCGGTCCGACAACGGCGAGCGAGCCCAGCGTCACCGCGACGACCAAGGTCGCCCGGCTCAGGCGCCGAAACGGCGAGACCATCATGTGGAGCCCCCGATCTGATGCTCTGACGCCAGGTCACTCCCCGCGCAGGTGCAACGTGACCGTGCTCGTGCCCTCGCCCGTGACCCGCTCGATCCCGGTCCCGCTGGCGCCGTCGTACTTGCCCGTGCCGCCCGTGATCGCAATGGCGAATCGCTGGTACTTCGGACGGACCACGGTGATCCCGGAGATCGTCCCTCCGCGCAGCTTCCAGACACCGTCACAGAGGTACGGCGAGTTCGCCGCGTTGCCGACCCGTCGCGTTGCGACGCAGCTCGCGTGCAAGGAGCCCACCCAGTCGTTCTCCATGATCACCCGGTTGACGATCAGGATCATGTCGCCCGGAGAGGCGGGAGCGTCCGCGGACTTAGCCTTCGGCGGTACGTCGATGAAGCGGAACGAGACCTCCTCCTGCTTCACCGTGATCGTCTCGCCGTTGTCGCCGTTCGCCGTGGCCGTGGCGCCGGGGAGGGTGGTCAGCGCAGCGACCGTCCCGACGGCGATCGCCGCCACCGCGAGCCGTTTGTTTCTGGGCGATGAGCTGCTGATCGAGGAGAACATGGGCGCCTCCGTCCCGGTAGATGCTGTCTTAACCAACGTATGAACCGCCCCAGGACGGGACCATCCGCCAGGCGGGGGGTCTTTACCTTCCGGCTGGGGCAGCCCAGATCGCATACATGACGACACGTTGGCCTTTGACAGGTAGGGCAGGTTTCGCGCGTGTTCTCCCCCGTGCCGCGCGTCGAGCGATCGGCAAGCCGATGGGGCGTGGAGGGAGAAGTCTTGGCTTGCGAGACGACGCCTCTCCGCCGACGGCACCCGAAGCGCGTCGGGGAGACTGTCGCTCATGTCATCCCGCGCGGCTCCGCCGGCCTCGATCACGTTCTGGACTCTCGGACTGATCTGGGGCACCAACTTCATGTTCATGAAGTGGGCGACCGACGTGATCTCCCCGTCGCAGACCACGCTGCTGCGCGTCCTGTGCGGCTTCCTCCCGATCGCTGCCTACGCACTGGCGCGGCGCGCCCTGCGGTGGCAGCACCTGCGCCACGCCCATCACTTCCTGGTGATGTCCGCACTGGCCACGAGCGTCTACTACTACGCGTTCGCGGCCGGGACTGCCCGCCTCCCGTCCGGCATCGCCGGTGCGCTCAGTGGCTCGATCCCGCTGTTCTCCGCGCTGGCCGCCCTCGTCTTCCTGCGCAGCGAGCCTCTGACCAGGAAGCGGCTGGCCGGCGTGGTGGCCGGATTCGCCGGCGTGCTGCTGATCGCCCGGCCGTGGGCGGCCGAGGGTGGCGCCGACCTGGCCGGGGTCGGTTTCATGACCGTCGGCGCGCTGAGCGTCGGCCTGTCGTTCGTCTACGCTCGCCGGTTCCTCTCACCACTCGGCATCCCGGCCGCCGCCCTGACCACCTACCAGATCGGACTGGCGGGGCTGACGCTGCTTCTCCTCGTCGACCTCGACGGGATCACGGACCTGGCCGGCGACAGCCGAGCCGCTATCGGAACCGCGGTCGGTCTCGGCCTGCTCGGGACCGGTGTGGCCTACGTGCTCTACTACCAGATCATCGAGCAGCTCGGAGCGGTCACCGCCTCCGGAGCGACGTACATCCCGCCGGCGGTCTCCCTGCTGATCGGCTGGCTCCTGCTCGGCGAGCGCATCACCCTGCTCGACGCGGGCGGGCTCGTCGTACTCCTGACCGGGGTGCTCCTGCTGCGGGGCGCGAGCAAGCGCCAGCTACGCGCAAAGGCGGCCCGAAGCGCGAGCCGCTAGCGGAGCAGGTCGACCAGCGCGTCGAGGTCGGCACCGTAGAGCAGCCCGGCAGCCACCGCCGCAGACGCAGCCACGCCGGCCAGGACAGCAAGCGGCTTCCAGCGACCCCGCTTCTCCCCTGGTACGACGGGCAGCGGATCGAGCTTGTCGCCGAGGCAGGTGCCCAGGCCGTTCACCTCGGACGTCGACAGCACCACCGGCGACGAGCGGGCGATGTGCTCGAGGGTGGAGAACCCGGTCACCAGCACCTCACCGTGCCGTTCGGCGATCGGGTCGTCGTCGTCCACGCACAGGACGGGCATGACGCGGTGGCGGTACCGGTCCGACAGCAGCGCCCCCACCGATCCGGCGGCGGCGCGGGCGGCCTGCAGGTCGATCTCGAGGGCCCCGGGACGTCGTATGACCACGTAGATACCGCTGGGTCCGACCAGAAGGTGGTCGATCGTCACGTCCGCGGGCGCCTGAGGGCTGCGGACACGATGGAGATGCTTCCAATGGCTCGCCGGAAAGCGCTCCAGCCACGCGAACGTTCCCTTGTCCCGCACTGACTCCCGAGCCATGATCCCCCTCTCGATCAGCACCTGGGACAAGGCTAGGCAAGGTAAAGGCGATTAACGACCGATTTCGCCGAACCGACACCTTCTCGTTGCATAGCTGGCAAATCCGGACGGTCGCCTAGCGGACACGGGTGAGAAGGTAGGCGAACGGCGACCTCGTGTAGGCGATGCCGCGGCCGGTTCGACGGAGCTCCTCCCGGCTCGGCGGAGCCCCGCGCTTGGGGACGAGATAGCCGTCCAGTCCGTCGACGGTCACGCGGTAGCGACCTGAGCCGGAGCTCAGCACGCCTGCGAGGTTGTACCGGTCATCCAGGGACGCCATCGCCGCGTCACCATGGCTGGAGTTCACCAGCAACCACCCGCCGATGCGCAGGTAGCGCGTGCAGTGCTCGGACACGAAGCCGGCGTACAACGACACCAGCAGGTCGAACGAGCGGTCCGCCAGCCCAAGGTCCCCGGTGTAGTCGCCACGGATAAAGGTGACTGCTGGCTCGGGCGGTGCCCCGGCGTGCCCGGCGATCAGCTCGCGCACACCGGTGGCATCGGCGAAGAACCGCTCGGCACGCGCGTCGGTGTCCACGTAGGTCACCGAGGGGAAGACGAAGGAGGCCGCCACGTCGACGAACGAGCCCGGGTAGAGCACCCGTCGGGCATCGACGGCGTCGGCCACGGCCCGGAACAGCCTCCACCGGTCACCGGGGTGCCGGTCCTGGAGCGACCACAGCGACTGGGTCCGGGACCTCACGTGTCCACGCTATCCGGCGTCCTCGAACCGGCGAGGAACGATGAGGACGTGCCACCATCGGAGGATGACCGACTCGATCGTGCCGCCGGAGGGCGAACACCTCACCACCGGATGGGAGCCGGAAGTTCCTGCGGACGACACCGTGGTGCGGCAGGCAGTGCTCGTGCACGCGTCCTGGCCCATCGACGTCGCCCGGGCGGTGGGTCGCCCGTGGCAGCGGACAGAGAGGTGGGCCGGAGCGAGGATCGGCGACCGTGGGGCGCTGACCAACCCCGTCGTGCTGCTGCAACCGCTGGAGGACCCAGCGGCGGTGGTC
>JBFIWG010000331.1:0-3662 GCA_041606495.1 Nocardioidaceae bacterium | reverse complement strand
GCGTACGTCGACGTACCGCATCTCACCGGAGGGCATACGCAGCTGTGCGCGGCTGCCTTCCTTCGCGACCAGCTGGACCGAAGCGCCGGCGGACCGGGCGATCTTCGCACCGCCGCCGGGGCGGAGCTCGATGCAGTGGACCGTCGTACCGACCGGGATGTTGCGCAGCGGCAGGTTGTTGCCGGGCTTGATGTCGGCCTTGGCGCCAGCCTCGACCGCGGTGCCCTGCGACAGGCCGTGCGGCGCGATGATGTAGCGCTTCTCGCCGTCGGCGTAGTGCAGCAGCGCGATCCGAGCCGTGCGGTTCGGGTCGTACTCGATGTGCGCAACCTTGGCGGGAACGCCGTCCTTGTCGTAGCGACGGAAGTCGATCACGCGGTACGCGCGCTTGTGGCCACCGCCCTGGTGACGGGTGGTGATCCGGCCCTGGTTGTTGCGGCCGCCCTTCTTGGGCAGCGGACGAACCAGCGACTTCTCGGGCGTCGACCGCGTCACTTCGACGAAGTCGGCGACCGACGAGCCACGACGGCCCGGCGTGGTCGGCTTGTACTTACGGATTGCCATGAATTCTCAGTCCTCGTATCCAGCGCCCGGTCAGGAGACCGGACCCCCGAAGATGTCGATCCGCTGACCCTCGGCCAGGCTGACGATCGCGCGCTTGGTGTTGGCTCGCTTGCCCATGCCGAAGCGCGTGCGACGCGTCTTGCCCTGACGGTTGAGGGTGTTGACGGAGGTGACCTTGACGTTGAACACCTTCTCGACCGCGATCTTGATCTCGGTCTTGTTGGCGTCCGGGTGCACCACGAAGGTGTACTTGTTGGCGTCAAGCAGGCCGTAGCTCTTCTCGCTGACGACCGGTGCAATCAGCACGTCGCGGTGGTCCTTGTGGAAGGTGCTCACTTGGCGGCCTCCTCATCAGCCTCGGTGGAGGTGGCAACGGCCTTGACCGACTTGCCGGCCGGGGCGCCCGCCACGAACTTGTCGTACGCACCCTTGGTGAACACGACGTCGTCGGAGACGAGCACGTCGTAGGTGTTGAGCTGGTCGACCGCAAGCAGGTGGACGGTGTCCACGTTGCGCAGCGACAGCCAGGTCACGGCGTCCTCGCGCTCGATCACGACGAGCGTGCGAGGACGCTCGGTGAGACCGGCGAGCACCGAGAGTGCCGACTTGGTCGACGGGGTGTCACCCGAGACGAAGCTCTCGACGACGTGGATGCGGTCGGCGCGAGCCCGGTCCGAGAGGGCGCCACGCAGGGCAGCGGCCTTCATCTTCTTGGGGGTGCGCTGGTCGTAGCTGCGCGGCGTCGGGCCGTGCACCACGCCACCGCCGGCGAACTGCGGAGCGCGGGTCGAACCCTGACGGGCGCGGCCGGTGCCCTTCTGCTTGTAGGGCTTGCGGCCACCGCCACGCACCTCGGCGCGGGTCTTGGTGGATGCGGTGCCCTGACGAGCAGCGGCCTGCTGCGCGACGACGACCTGGTGGATCAACGGGATGTTGACCTGGACGTCGAAGATCTCGGCGGGCAGATCGACGCTGACTACCTTCGCGGTGGAAGTCACTTGACGGCCTCCTTGCCCTTGGCTGCGGAACGGATCACGACGAGCCCGCCCTTGGGGCCGGCAACGGCGCCCTTGACGAGGATCAGGCCCTTCTCGGCGTCCACGGCGTGGATGGTGACGTTCTGGGTGGTGACGACGTCGCCACCCATCCGGCCGGCCATCCGCATGCCCTTGAACACGCGACCGGGAGTCGCACAGCCACCGATGGAGCCGGGCGAGCGGTGGTTACGGTGCGCACCGTGCGAGGCGCGCGAGCCGTGGAAGCCGTGTCGCTTCATGACACCGGCGTAACCCTTGCCCTTGCTCGTGCCGGTCACGTCGACGCTCTCACCGGCGGCGAACAGCTCGGGGCTGATCTCCTGACCGACGGAGTACGACGCTGCGTCCGCGGTGCGGATCTCCAGCAGGTGGCGGCGCGGCGTGACGCCGGCCTTCTCAAAGTGCCCGGCGAGCGGCTTGGTCACCTTGCGGCCGTCGATCTCGCCGAACCCGATCTGGACGGCGTTGTAGCCGTCGGTCTCGGGCTGGCGGACCTGCGTGACCACGTTGGTGCCGGCCGCGATCACAGTCACGGGCACGACGCGGTTGTTCTCGTCCCAGGTCTGGGTCATGCCGAGCTTGGTGCCCAGCAGCCCACGGACGTTACGTTCAAAAGTGCTCATTAGATTCGGGGCCTTCAGAGCTTGATCTCGATGTCGACACCGGCAGGAAGGTCAAGACGCATGAGCGAGTCGACCGTCTTCGGCGTGGGGTCGATAATGTCGATAAGACGCTTGTGGGTGCGCATCTCGAAGTGCTCGCGGCTGTCCTTGTACTTGTGGGGCGAGCGAATGACACAGTAGACGTTCTTCTCGGTCGGCAGAGGCACAGGGCCTGCGACCTTCGCACCCGTACGGGTGACCGTGTCAACGATCTTGCGCGCCGAGGTGTCGATCACCTCGTGGTCGTAGGCCTTGAGCCTAATGCGGATCTTCTGTCCCGCCATAGCTCTCAGTTCGTCCTTCTACTCGTACCGCTGCGTATCTCGTCGCACTCCGGGAGGAGTACTCCGCCTTGCTCCCCACCTCCGACCCCCGCGGTCGGGCGTGTCGCGCACACTGAGCGCAACACCGACTTGTCGGAGATCTTCATTGTTGAGGTGGCACCCGAGGTCTCGGGCTAAGAGGGGTCTCCTGGTTCAGTGCAACCGGACCAGTCAGTGACTGGCCATGTGTGGCGCACCCCGGCGACCCCGCCGGAGCAACCGGACTATCTTGGCAGAGATGAGGCGGCCATATCAAATCGAGGCAGCCAGCACCGTGGTGAACCGCCGCACAGGGCGGCTCCTTGCGTCAGAATACCCTGCTGACCGTTGATCTGAACGCCCGGTGGGATCTTGAGAACGCGGCCGATGAGCAGGACCCGTACGGCGACCAGGAGCTGCCGTGCTCAGCTCGTCCGACGACGGAAGGTGAGGTCCACCGGGGGCCGCCCGGCACGCACGCCGCGCCGCTCGAAGCGGGTCAGGGGTCGGTCGGCCCAGCGCGGCGCGGGACCGTCGTACTCGTTCTCGAGGAGCTCCTCCCCCGTCAGCACGTCGACCATGTGGTCGGCGTACTCAGCCCAGTCCGTCGCCAGCCGCCAGAGCGCCCCAGGCTGCAGCCTCGTCGCCGCGCAGTGCGCGAAGGACGGGTTCACCAGCCGGCGGCGGTGGTGCCGCTTCTTGGGCCAGGGGTCCGGGAAGAAGGTCCACAGCTCGCTGATGGACTCCGGCGCGAGCAGGTGCTCCATTGACCAGACGGCGTCGACGCTGATCATCCGGACATTGTCGGCGCCGGCGTCCTCCAGCCGGGCGAACGTCTCGGTGATCCCCGGCCGCCACACCTCGAAGGCAAGCACGTTGACCTCGGGCCGGGCGGCGGCCAGTGCTGCGGTCGCCTCCCCGATGCCCGAACCGATCTCGACCACCAGCGGGGCCGGCCGGTCGAAGCAGGCGTCCACCGAGAAGTCGACGGCGTCGACGGCCTCGTCCGGGATCCACCAGCTGCTTCGGTGCTTCTCCCACAGAGCCGCCTGGCGGTCACTCAGGCGGCTGCCTCGCCGGGCGTAGGTGAGCACCTG
>JBFIWG010000330.1:0-3687 GCA_041606495.1 Nocardioidaceae bacterium | reverse complement strand
GCTCGCTCTGGGTCCGGGCGAGCAGCGAGGCCCTGGTGCCCACGCGCAACGGCGTCTCGTGGATGGTCATCACACCCCCTCGGCTCGGGTCACGGCGTCGACCGCCTCGGGGTCGAGCGAGAACAGCTCGGCCAGCGCGGCGGCGTAGGAGACGGCACCCGTCTCGTTGGCAAGCTCCTTGACCCGGACCGTCGGCTGGTGCAGCAGCTTGTCGGCGACCCTGCGCACCGCGAGCTCGACCTCGGCGCGGATCTGCGGGTCCAGGTCGGGCAGCCGGGAGAGCAACCGCTCGACCTCGGCGTCGACCACCGAGGTGGCCATCGTGCGCAGCGCGACCACGGTCGGCGTCACGCTCGCCGAACGCCGCGCGGTCAGGAAAGCGTTGATCTCCTGGGAGACGATGTCGCGGACCGCAGCCACGTCGGTCGCGGTGTCGCTGTCAGTGACCTCCTCGGCCAGGCGCGCGAGGCCGATGAGCGCCACACCGGGCAGCTCGGCCACGGCCGGGTCGACGTCGTGCGGCAGGGCAAGGTCGATCACTGCGAGCGGGTCGGTCGCGTGGCTGCGCGCCGCGGCCACCTTGGCCAGTGTCAGCACGACTCCGGCGGCGCCGGTGCAGGAGATGAGTACGTCGGCCGCGGCGATCGCTGCGTCGAGGTCGGCCATGGCCACGACCCGCCCGCCGTACTGCTCCGCGAGCCGCGAGGCGTTGGTGTCGGTGCGGTTCGCCACGACGATGTCGGCCGCACCGAGCCGGCTGACCGTGGAGACAGCGAGGCTGGCCATCGCACCGGCTCCGACGACGACCACGCGGCGACCGCCGATCTGGCCGACGTGCTCGGTGGCGCGGTCGAGCGCGACCGACACCAGCGACGGGGCGGCGCGGTCGATGTCGGTCTCGGCGTGCGCGCGCTTGCCCACCCGCAGTGCCTGCTGGAAGAGGACGTTGAGGGCAGGGCCGATGGTGCCGTGCTCCTGGCCCACGCGCAGGGCGTCCCGCGCCTGGCCGAGGATCTGGCCCTCGCCGACCACCATCGAGTCAAGGCCGGCCGCGACGTTGAACAGGTGCGACACGGCGCCGTCGTCGTAGTGGACGTACAGGTGCGGGACGACGTCCTCGGGGCGCTCACCAGCACGCTCGCAGAGCAGCCGGGAGACCGTCTCGACGCTGCCATGGAAGCGGGCGACGTCGGCGTAGACCTCGACCCGGTTGCAGGTGGCCAGGGCGGTGGCCTCGAGCACGTGCTCGGAGTCGATCACGTCACGGACCAGCTTGCTGACCCCCAGCGGGTCGAGGGCGAGCCGCTCCAGGACCGATACGGGGGCGGTGCGGTGGGAGACACCGACGACGAGCACGCTCATGCCGACTCCCCCACCCGCTGCTCGACACTGCTGGTCTCGACGTCGCCGATCAGCTCGTCGAGGCCGCTCGCGGCGAGCGACTTGCGCTGCTCGTGGTAGGCCAGGATCTGCAGCTCGATGGAGAGGTCGACCTTGCGGACGTCGACGCCGTCGGGAACCGTCAGCACGGTCGGCGCGAAGTTCAGGATGCTGGTCACCCCGGACGCGACGAGCCGGTCACAGACGGCCTGGGCCGCGACCGCCGGCGTCGCGATGACGCCGATCGCGACGTTGTGGTCTGCGACGAGCTGCTCGATGTCGTCGAACGCCCGGATGTTCATCTCGCCGATCGCCTCGTCGAGGCGGGCCGGGTCGCTGTCCAGCAGCGCGACGATCCGGAAACCGCGGGAGCTGAAGCCGGAGTAGTTGGCCAGGGCATGACCCAGGTTTCCGATCCCGACGATCACCACCGGCCAGTCCTGCGTGACCCCGATCTCGCGGGCGATCTGGTAGCGGAGGTACTCCACGTCGTACCCGACACCGCGGGTTCCGTAGGAGCCGAGGTAGGAGAGGTCCTTGCGGAGCTTGGCGCTGTTGACGCCGGCGGCCGCGGCCAGCTCCTCGCTGGAACAGGTGGCGGTGCCCTGCTCGGACAAGGTGATCAGCGCTCTCAGGTAGACCGGCAGGCGGGCGACCGTGGCCTCGGGAATGCCCCGGTCAGGGACCTTGGCGGCAGACGATCGGGAGGCACCCTCGACGGGGGTGCCGTTCCGCGCGCTGCGTCCTGAGGTCACGATTCTCCTGTAAGCCGCCAGGGTGCGGACAACCCGTCTCTCGGGACCGCACGATCACCGGCAGCGAGGCCACTGTAGGAGTTTGTGAACGTGAGAACAAACTGAGTGACCTGCGGTGCTAGCACACGTGACTTGTCTCACCCGATTCGGGGTCCCCTCTCACTTCTCCGGGTACCCCGTCAAGCCGGCACGGGTGGCGTGGTCTAGGCCAGTGCGGCGCGCAGCCGAGCGGCGTCCACGCGCCAGAAATCGTGCTGCTGGCCGTCGACGAAGGTCACCGGGATCTCCTCACCGAACGCCTCCATCAGCTTGTCCGCGCCGGTGATGTCGATCTCGTCGTAGCTCTCACCCAGCTCGGCGCACACGGCCTCGATGACCGTCCGGGCCTCGTCGCACAGGTGGCATCCCGGCTTGGAGTAGAGGATCACCCTCGGCGGCGTCTCGCCGAGCTCGGTCTCCCGGTCCTCGGGTCCGGTGTGCGTGCCCGGCACTCAGATCAGCCCCAACGCACGACGGCGCTCGGTGGCACGGAGGCGGCCCTTCGCGACCTTTCCGGTCACCGTGTGCGGAAGCTCCTCGACCACCGTGACCACGCTCGGCTGCTTGAAGCGAGCCAGCCTGGCCGTGCAGTGCTCGCGGACCGCGGCCACCAGCTCCTCGTCGCTGAGCGAGGACCCCTCGACCGGCTTGACGTAGGCCACGACGGCCTCGCCCGTCTCCCGGTCCTCGACGCCGATCACGGCCGCCTCGCCCACCCCGTACACCTCGGTGATGACGTCCTCGACCTCGCTCGGGTAGACGTTGAACCCGGACACGATGACCAGCTCCTTGAGCCGGTCGACGAGGAACAGGTCGCCGTCGCCGTCCAGGAACCCGACGTCACCCGTGGGCCACCAGCCCTGTTCGTCGGGGCCCTCGGTGCCGTCCGGCCAGTAGCCGGAGAAGAGGTTGTCTCCCTTGATCTGGATCTCTCCGGGGTCCTCGCCGTCCGTCTCCGCTCCTGCCTCGTCGACGAGCCTGATGGAGATGCCCGGAAGCGCCGCTCCGACCGAGCGCGGCTTGGAAGCCCGACTGCACAGCGTCGAGGTGACCACCGGCGCAGCCTCGGTCAGCCCGTAGCCCTGGTGGACCGCGACACCGGTGCGCTCCGAGAACGACGTGACGAGCTCGGCCGAGATGGGGGCGGACCCGGACAGCATCAGCCGCACCCCGCTGAGCCGCTGGGAGAGGTCGTCGACCCCCATCCAGTACGCAAACACCGGCGGCGCCACCGGTACGACGGAGACGGCCTCGTCCTCGACGATGTCCAGCGACCCCTCCACGTCGAACCCGTCCACCAGCACGATGGAGGCCCCCTGGCGCACCACCTGGCCCAGCACCGCGTTCAGTCCGTAGACGTGGAACAGCGGCAGCACACCGAAGACCACGTCGTCCCCGGTCACCATCGGCGGTTGGACCGCTGCGGCCTGCTCGATGTTGGCGACCAGGGCGCGGTGGCTCAGCATCGCGCCTCGGGGCGTGCCGGACGTGCCGCTGGTGTAGAGCAGCACCG
>JBFIWG010000329.1:0-3688 GCA_041606495.1 Nocardioidaceae bacterium | reverse complement strand
GACACCGAGCAAGGAAATGAGGTCTCAAGTGACCACTGCAGTTGCCCCCAGTACACAGCTGACCGCTGTGGACCGCTGCGACCGTTGCGGCGCCCAGGCCTACCTGCGCGTCATGCTCGCCGGAGGCGGCGAGCTTCTCTTCTGCGCGCACCACGCCCGGGAGCACGGCGACAAGCTCCGCGAGATTGCCATCAGCGTCCACGACGAGACCGACAAGCTGTCCGACACGCCCGCCGTCGCGCCCGACGACGAGCTCTAGCACCCGCGACCCACAGACCTTCGAAAGCCCCGGGCGGTGTGCCCGGGGCTTTCGTCATGTCTGGACCACTCATGTGAAAAGGTGACGCCGTGGAGATCTACGAGATCGTCGTCGCCCTCGTCATTCTGGTCGGCCTGATCGGCATCGTGCTGCCGGTGCTTCCCGGCTCCATCTTGATCCTGGGCGCGGTACTGGTCTGGACAGTTCTCGACGGCTCGGGCACGGCCTGGCTCGTGTTCGCCGCCGTGACAGTCCTCCTGGTCGCCGGCGGCATCATCAAGTACGCCGTACCAGGCAGAGGCCTGAAAGCGGCCGGTGTCCCGAACCGGACCCTGCTGGTCGGAGGCGTCCTCGCCGTCGTCGGCTTCTTCGTGATCCCCGTGGTCGGGCTGATCATCGGCTTCATCGGCGGTGTCTACCTCGCCGAGAACCAGCGACTGGGCCACAAGGACGCGTGGCCCTCGACCAAGGCCGCTGTGCGCGCCGTCGGGCTGGCCGTGCTCATCGAGCTCGTCGCCGGCCTGCTCGCCACGCTGGTCTGGGTCAGCGGCGCAGTTCTGACCTGAGCCACACCCACACATGGCGATCATCCTGGCCCTGGTGTCAGCGGGGGCGTACGGCCTCTCCGACTTCGTCGGTGGTCTGGTCTCCCGTCGTACGGCGGCCTGGCCGGTCGCCGTGGTGGGGCAGCTGTCCGCGGCGATCTGCACGATTCTGGTCGCCCTGCTCGTGAGTGGCTCCCCTACGCCCGGCGACTTCGCCTGGTCCGTGCTCGCCGGCCTGGCCAGCGGGGTCGGCACCGGGTTCCTGTACCGAGGGTTCGCCGCGGGGCGGATGAGCGTGGTGGCGCCCGTGTCCGCGGTGGGAGCGGCCGTGGTACCTGTGCTCGTCGGATCGCTCGGCGGTGAGCGACTGACGCTGATCGTGTGGCTGGGCATCTTGGTCGCCCTTCCGGGCATCTGGTTCGTCTCGAGCACGGCCGAGGAGCTGCCCGAGGACGGCGACCCGTTCCGACCCAAGCGCGCCCGGGAGAGCCTGGCCGAGGGTGTCATGGACGGGGTGCTCGCCGGCCTCGGCTTCGGCGTGCTGTTCGCGGCGCTGGGCCAGATCCCCGAGAGCGCCGGCCTGTGGCCGCTGGCTGCGGCCCAGGTCATCTCGATCCCGTCGGTGATCCTGCTGGCGGTCGGGCTTCGCGCCTCCTGGCTGCCACGCGGACGGACCGTGTGGTGGGCGCTGCTCGCCGGCCCGCTGGGTGCCACCGCCACTGGGGCATTCCTGCTGTCCACGCAGAGCGGCTTCCTCACCGTGGCCGGCGTGCTCGCCTCGCTCTACCCCGCAACGACCGTCCTGCTGGCGGCCCTGGTCCTGCACGAGAAGATCCACAGAGCCCAAGGCATCGGCCTCGGGCTCTGTGGGCTGGCGATCGTCCTCGTCGCCGGCGGTTGACGGCCTCAGCCGCGCGGCACCCACTCGGAGAACTCCCGGCGCTCGCCGAGCCAGTCACGTGCGGTCCCCGAGCCGTCCACCGTGAGGTCGTTCCCGGTCAGGACCTCGACCCGGACGGCGCCAGCACCCTCGAGGCAGTCACGGTCCAGGCGGATCGTGGCGGTGTCCTCGGCGTAGTCCAGTTGCATGGCGTAGCCGCAGTCCACCGCGCGGCGACCGGCCTGCTTCCACCCGTCCGCGCGGAGCAGCGCGTAGTCGGCGCCCTCGAACGTTCCGCCCACGAAGACCAGCTCGGGGCCCTTGCGTTGGCGGTCGGTGTCGAGGAAGACGCTGATGCTGCTGCCGCTCTCGTAGGAACGGACCAGGTTCTGGTGCGTCACCCGGACCCGCAGGACGTCGTCGTTGACGACGCGGACGCGGTGGATGTCAGCGCCGTACCCCATGTCCCCGCGCTGGTCGCGGAACGCGGCCGTGTCGGCTGCAGCGGGCGCGGCGGCGGAGAGTGACAAGACCGCGGCAACCGCGGAAGCGCCGGCGAGAAGAGTGGTTCGGCTGGTCATGCGTGACTCCTTGATGAGCGAGGCCCCCGCTTTCGGGGGCCGTCCTGCACCTCCCTGCGAGGCGCACTGCCATCAAGACGCAATCACCGCGCCACTGGTTGCATCGCCGAACCGGCGTCCGGGATGGACCTATCCGGGCCCGTCCTGGGCATCCAGCAGACTCGAGGAGATCCACTCCTCCACCGCCGCCCATTCTCCCGGCCGCAGCTCGGCCGCGTAGACCACGCGACCCGTCCAGTCACCGGTCCCGGCGCGACGCCACTCGAGCAGGAGACCAGGGCGGCGCACACCCGAGCGGTCGGCAGGGTCGAGCACCCAGCAGTGCCTGGCCGGGCTGACGCTGGCTTGACCCCTGCCGAGCGAGACGCGTTCTGCCATCGGAATGCCGCCACCGCGCTTGCTCATACCGCCCGCCACCATCCGATTGTGACAGACGATTCGAACATCTGTTCGACTTGGCGGGACGCGTCCTGCGTTGGTCCTCGCGTGGCGGATAAAGCCCCGGGTCGAGCGACGGGTCAGCGGGCGTTGCCGAGGTGCGTCCGGTCCAGGTGTCTTGTACCCGAAGGGAGGTGCTCTCGACGAGACCGGAGTCTTGCGGGGCCTTCGGCCACGACAGCCTCAGCCCTGCGAGCTAGCCGGGTCGGGATCAGTCCAGGTAGTCGCGCAGGACCTGCGAGCGCGACGGGTGGCGCAGCTTCGACATGGTCTTGGACTCGATCTGGCGGATTCGCTCACGCGTCACGCCGTACACCTTGCCGATCTCGTCCAGCGTCTTCGGCTGACCGTCAGTCAGCCCGAAGCGCATCGAGACGACGCCGGCCTCGCGCTCGGAGAGCGTGTCGAGCACTGCGTGCAGCTGCTCCTGGAGCAGGGTGAAGGAGACCGCATCCGCGGGGACGATGGCCTCGGAGTCCTCAATCAGGTCACCGAACTCGGAGTCGCCGTCCTCACCGAGCGGAGTGTGCAAGGAGATCGGCTCGCGGCCGTACTTCTGCACCTCGATGACCTTCTCTGGGGTCATGTCGAGCTCCTTGGCGAGCTCCTCCGGGGTGGGTTCGCGACCGAGGTCCTGCAGCATCTGGCGCTGGACCCGGGCGAGCTTGTTGATGACCTCGACCATGTGGACCGGGATGCGGATCGTGCGGGCCTGGTCGGCCATCGCGCGGGTGATCGCCTGACGGATCCACCAGGTGGCGTACGTCGAGAACTTGTAGCCCTTGGTGTAGTCGAACTTCTCGACCGCGCGGATCAGGCCGAGGTTGCCCTCCTGGATCAGGTCGAGGAAGAGCATGCCGCGACCGGTGTACCGCTTGGCGAGCGAGACCACGAGCCGCAGGTTCGCCTCGAGCAGGTGGTTCTTGGCGCGGCGGCCGTCCTCGCAGATCCACTCGAGCTCGTCCTGCATCTTCGGGCTGAGCTT
>JBFIWG010000328.1:0-3692 GCA_041606495.1 Nocardioidaceae bacterium | reverse complement strand
GGGTGGTCAAGCTCGTGTCGTCGATCCGACGGGACCAGGTGACGACGGTCCCCGTCCACGTGCCTCCTGAGGTTACTAGCGCGTAGCTAGCGGTGGAACAGGCGGTCGGGTGGGTTGGGTCACACGCCGTTGCGGCAGTTGCTCAAGGGCGGATGATCCGGTCCAGCACCTTGCCCACGAGCAGGTAGACGACGGCCGCGATCCCCCAGTTCACCAGCGCGTCCTTCGTCTCGGCGTTGCGGCCGTCGAACGCGAACAGGTCGGCGAACGGGCCCTCGAGCCGGTGCGCACCGGCCAGGACGAACTCGACGATGCTGTTGTCCGGGTTGGCCTTCAGTGCCACCAGCAGTGCACCGACGGCGAGGAACAGGGCACAGACCACAGCTACCAGCCAGACCGCCGAGGCGATCTTGCTCCGGACCGAGTCCGCTCCCGCCTTCATCGAGGCTCCACCGGTACGGCGACTCTTCCGCTGCTTGGTCGCACCGGCCTCTGCCGTCGGCTTGTCCGCGTCACTCACTGCTCTCTCCTTGCCTGAGGTAGCCGCACGATAGCGGAACCGTGTCTGTGTGCAGCCTGGGTCCAGGCTGCGCGTTGGTCAGCGGCCGAGGAAGTTGGCCTTGCCCGGCCCGTTCTCCACGAAGGACTGCATGCCGATCGTCCGGTCCTCGGTGGCGAAGAGCGCAGCGAACTGCTGCCGCTCGATCTCCAGGCCGGTCTCGAGGTCCACCTCGACGCCGCGGTCGATCGACTCCTTGGCAGCCCTGATCGCGTACGCCGCAGCGCCGCTGAACTGCTTGGCCCACGCCAGCGCCTCCTCGTAGACCGAGGCGGCCGGGACCACCCGGTCCACCAGGCCGATGGAGAGCGCCTCGTCGGCCTTGACGAAGCGGCCGGTGAAGATCAGGTCCTTGGCCTTGGCCGGTCCGACCAGCCGGGTGAGCCTCTGGGTGCCGCCGGCGCCGGGGATGATCCCCAGCAGGATCTCGGGCTGTCCCAGAACCGCGTCGTCGGCCGCGATGCGGATGTCGGCGCAGAGCGCGAGCTCACATCCGCCGCCGAGTGCGTAGCCGGTGACGGCTGCCACCACGGGCTTCGGGATCCGGGCCACGGCGGAGAAGGAGGACTGCAGTGCACCGGAGCGCTTGACCATGTCCACGTAGGACATGTCAGCCATCTCCTTGATGTCGGCCCCGGCCGCGAACACCTTCTCGCCGCCGTAGACGACCACCGCGCGCACGTCGTCGCGTTCGGTCGCTTCGGTCGCGGCCGCGCGGATCTCCTCCTGAACCTGGACATTCAGGGCATTCATCTTGGGCCGGTCTAGTCGGATGGTGCCGACCCCGTCCTCGACTTCCAGCCTCACGAACTCGCCCACGATGCACTCCTCCTGGTTGCCGGCAACGTCCGGAGCGAGCCTAGACCGGCGGTCCCGGGCGCCGTCACCGGGGAGTTACCGACCGGTCACAGGTCGGTGACGGCCCGTGGACCGCGGCGTTTGTTTGACGGCACGTAGGAGAGAATGACCCGGTGAACCCCGGACTGTGGAACGACCAGCACGACCGGGCCGATGTCTGGCCCGGCCAACACCACCCGCTCGGCGCGACCTGGAGCGAGGAGTCGACGAACTTCGCGGTGTACGCCCCCGAGGCGACGTCTGTCGAGGTCTGCCTCTTCGACGGCACGGAGGACGGCAGCGAGGTGGAGACGCGCTTCCAGCTGACGGAGTACACCCTCGGCATCTGGCACGGCGCGATCCCCGGGGTCGCGAGGGGGCAGCTGTACGGCTACCGAGTGGACGGTCCGTGGGACCCCGAGAACGGTCGGCGCTTCAACGCCGCCAAGCTGCTGCTCGACCCCTACGCCCGCGCCGTGAGTGGGTCCGTCGTACCCGACCAGGCGATCTTCGGCTACGAGCTGCCCGCGGCCGAGGACGACGAGGACGAGCGCGCCGAGAAGGAGCTCACCCGCAACGACGTGGACTCTGCGCCGTACATGGCCAAGAGCGTGGTCGTGCACAACGACTTCGACTGGGGCCCTGACGAGGTCCGGCCCAAGGTGCGCTGGACCGACACGGTCATCTACGAGCTCCACGTCAAGGGCTTCACCAAGCTGCACAAAGAGATTCCCGAGGAGCTTCGCGGCACGTACGCCGGCCTCACCACTCCGGCGGTGGTGAACTACCTCAAGGACCTCGGCATCACCACCGTCGAGCTGCTGCCGGTGCACCAGTTCGTGCCGGAGCCGGACCTCGCCGACAAGGGACTGACCAACTACTGGGGCTACAACTCGATCGGCTTCTTCGCCCCGCACAACGCGTACAGCTCGTCCGGCGACCGCGGCGAACAGATCACCGAGTTCAAGAACATGGTGAAGGCGCTGCACGAGGCAGGTCTCGAGGTCATTCTCGACGTGGTCTACAACCACACGGCCGAAGGCAGCCCGCTCGGCCCCACCTTGAGCTTCCGCGGCCTGGACGACCTCGCCTACTACAAGCACGTCGACGAGGGGACCTACTGGGACGTCACCGGTTGCGGCAACACCGTCGACGCCTCGCACCCGCACGCACTGCGGATGATCCTCGACTCGCTGCGCTACTGGGTGACCGAGATGCACGTCGACGGCTTCCGCTTCGACCTGACCCCGGCGCTGACGCGCACCGGGCACCGCGTCGACATGGGCGGCCACTTCCTTACCGCGATCGGCCAGGACCCGGTGCTCCGGCACGTCAAGCTGATCGCCGAGCCGTGGGACGCCAGCATGGACGGCTACTCCGTCGGTGCCTTCCCACCCCCGTGGGTCGAGTGGAACGACCAGTTCCGCGACACCATTCGCGACTTCTGGCGGACCCAGTCCGGCGGCATCAGCACCGTCGCCTCACGGCTGGCGGGATCCAGTGACCTGTACGCCGACGACGGCCGCTCGCCGTACGCCTCCGTCAACTTCGTCACCGCGCACGACGGTTTCACGCTTCGCGACCTGGTCTCCTACAACCACAAGCACAACGAGGCCAACCACGAGAACAACCGCGACGGCACCGACAACAACCGGTCCTGGAACTGCGGCGTGGAGGGCGAGACCAAGGACAAGAAGGTGATCGCGCTGCGGCACCGGCAGGCGGCCAACCTGATCGCCACCCTGTGCCTCTCCAACGGCGTGCCGATGATCACCGCCGGAGACGAGCGCGGACGCACGCAGGGCGGCAACAACAACGCCTACGGTCAGGACAACGAGATCTCGTGGCTGGACTGGCGGCCGGACAACGCCTGGCTCGACATCTACGAGATCACCAAGACCGCACTGCGGCTGCGTCGTGAGCACCCCGCGCTTCGTCAGCGCCACTACCTGGAGGGCAGGCCCACGATCGAGGGTGGCCCCAAGGACCTTGCCTGGGTACACCCGCAGGGGCGCGAGATGGCCGAGCCGGACTGGCTCGACGGCGAGCTGCACCAGTTCGGCATGTTCGTGTCCGGTGACCCGCTGCGGGCACCGGGGCCGCGCGGGGAGCAGCTGCGCGACTCGTCGTTCCTGATCTGGTTCAACGCCCACCACGCTCCGGCCAAGGTGACGCTGCCCAAGCAGGAGTGGGTGCAGGCCGGCGAGGTCGTGCTGAGCACCGACGAGTCACACCGCGTCGGCGACCGGGTCAAGGCCGGGCAGGTGCTCGACATGGCAGCCCGGTCGATGCTGGT
>JBFIWG010000327.1:0-3702 GCA_041606495.1 Nocardioidaceae bacterium | reverse complement strand
GAGACCTTCGACTACAACGAGAGCCTGCTGCAGGCCGTGGGGCTCGACCGGACCCAGCTGAGCGATCTTCGCCCGCCCGGGAGCATCCTGGGGCACCTCGGTGACGAGGTCGCCGCCCAGCTCGGTCTTCCTGCCGGTCTCCCGGTGGTGGCAGGAGCCGGGGACGGCCAGTGCGCGCAGCTCGGGACCGGCGTGACCGGTCCTGGCCGCGCGTACCTCAACCTCGGCACCGGAATCGTCTCGGGCACCTTCGACGAGCGCTACTCCTACGGGATGGAGTACCGGACCCTGGCCGCGGCGGTCCCCGGGGCCTACACGCTGGAGACCTTCCTCGGCGGCGGGACCTTCAACCTGAACTGGTTCGTGGAGAAGTTCTCCGGCGTCGACACGCGCGCCTTGGGGTTGGACCTGACCCCGGAGCAGGTGCTGGAGACAGCGGCCGCGAAGCTGCCGCCCGGTGCCGAGGGGCTGTTGGCGCTGCCCTACTGGGCCGGCGCGTTGACCCCCTACTGGGACCACAATGCGCGCGGGGTGCTGCTGGGGCTGACCGGTGTGCACGGCAAGGCGCACGTCTACCGCGCGCTGCTGGAAGGGATCGCCTTCGAGCAGCGGCTGCTCACCTCCGGCGCGGAGAAGGTGCTGGCCGAACCGGTGACCGAGGTCATCGCCCTCGGTGGTGGCTCGCGCAGTCCCGTCTGGTGCCAGATCATCGCCGACATCATGCAGCGTCGCGTCGCGGTGGTGCGGGAGCCGGAGAGCACCTGCCTCGGTGCCGGCATGCTCGCGGCGGCCGCGGTCGGCATCCACGACTCCATCCAGAGCGCGGCGGCCGCGATGAGCGGCACCGCGGCCTGCTTCGACCCCGACCCGCAGACCGCTGTCGTCTACGACCGTCTGTACGGCGTGTACGCCGACATCTACCCCTCGACCCGGGCCCTCTTCGCCCGTCTTGCGGAGGCGACCCCATGAGCCCCACCGACCTGAGCACCGCCCCGAGGACGTACGCCGGGTACCTCTTCGACCTGGACGGCACCATCTATCTGGGCGACGAGCTGCTGCCGGGGGCGTTCGAGCTGGTGACCGCGCTGCGCGATCGTGGGGCGGAGACGCTCTTCCTCTCGAACAACCCGACCCGCGACCCGCAGATGTACGCCGAGAAGCTGGGTCGGCTCGGGCTCCCCACCCCGACGAGCCACATCGTGAATCCCGTCATGACGATGGCGGCCTGGCTCCGGAGGGAGGCCCCCGATGCCGCGGTCTTCGTCATCGGCGAGGAGCCGCTCGTCCGGGCGATCCGTGACGCGGGGATCCGCGTGACCACGCGACCCGACGAGATTGACATCGTGGTCGCCAGCTACGACAGGACTTTCGACTACCGGAAGCTGCAGATCGCGTTCGATGCGTTGTGGCAGCACGGTCGCGCCCGGCTCGTGACCACCAACCCCGACGCCTACTGCCCGATGCCCGGCGGACGTGGGGAGCCCGATGCGGCAGCGGTGGTGGGTGCCATCGAGGCCTGCGCCGGCGTCAAGTGCGAGATCAACGTGGGCAAGCCCTCCGCCCTGATGTTGCAGACGGCGGTCGAGGCCCTCGGTCTGGCCGCCTCGGAGTGCATCATGGTCGGCGACCGGCTCTACACCGACATCGCGATGGCGGTCGACGCGGGGATCGACTCTGCGTTGGTCCTGACGGGGGAGAGCACCGAGGAGATGGTCGCCGAGCTACCGGCCGAGCGACGCCCCACCCACGTTCTCGGTCGGATCGACGAGCTCCTTGCCCCGGTGGGGATGTGACCCGGGGATGGTGGCGACACAGTCTTCGGCCAGCATGCCGAGCAGGGAACGGCTGCGGCTGATCGTGATGGCCGCGCGCCTCTACCACGTGCACGGTGTGCGTCAGCGTGACATCGGGACGAGGCTGGGCATGTCCCAGGCACGGGTGTCGCGCGTCCTGCGTGAGGCCGAGCAGCTGGGGATCGTGCGCACCGTCGTGGCGGTGCCGGACGGGCTGTACCCCGAGCTGGAGGAGCTGCTCCAGCGCGCCTACGGCCTTGCCGAGGTGCACGTCATCGACGTGCCGGACGGCGACGCCGACCTGGCGAAGTCCCTCGGGATTGCCGCGGCTGGCCTGTTCGCCGAGACCGCTCTCGGTGGTGTCGTTGGCTTCACCTCGTGGAGCCGGACCCTGCAGGAGATGGCATTCGCCTTCCAGGCTCAGCCGCGCACCGTGACCCGGCATGTGGTGGAGATGCTGGGGGACCTCGGATCTCCGTTGCTCCAGCACTCTGCGGCCCGCGCCACCCAGGCGATGGCCACCGCGCTCGGCGCCGAGCCGGTCTTCCTACGCACGCCAGGAGTGGTCGCCACTGCGGCACTGCGGAACACGGCGCTGCTCGATCCGTACGTCCGACGAGCTCTCACCCTGATCGACGACATGGACGTGGCGTTCGTCGGTGTCGGCCCGCCGGACCTGCACAGCCAGCTGCACGCCGGTGACAGCTACTTCACCCCCGACCAGCTGACCGAGGTCCGCGCGGCCGGAGCGGTGGGCCAGCTCAACCAACGGTTTCTCGACGGCCAGGGGAAAGCGCTGGAGACCTCGCTGGACGAGCTGGTGGTCGGCTCCACGCTCGAGCAGGTGTCCGCCGCGCGCCGCCGCGTGGTGGTTGCGGGGGGACCGGACAAGAGCGACTCGATCGCCGTCGCCCTGGCCGGTGGCTGGGTCGACGTGCTGGTCACCGACCTGGCCACTGCTCGGTCCCTGGTCGAGAAGATCTCCGACCTGTCCACGGAGAGGTCCCTGGTCGATGAGATCCCCGGCGACGTGGGTCTTGTCACCAACGATGCGGCTGTGTAGCATCTACATTCGTACAGTGAATAAATACGCGAAACGAGGAACCATGACCCTCTCACACGAGAAGCTGCTGGAGATGCAGCGGCGCATGCTGCGCATCAGGCGCTTCGACGAGCGCGCGTCGAAGATGGTCAAGCGCGGTCAGATCCCCGGCACGGTGCACACGAGCATCGGCCAGGAAGCACAGGTCGTGGGGGCGTGCATGGCCCTCGGCGACGGCGACTACATGTCCGGCAACCACCGCAGCCACGGTCACCCGATCGGCAAGGGGTCGCCGCTCGGCCCGCTGATGGCGGAGCTCGTCGGCAAGGCCACCGGCGTCTGCGGCGGCAAGGGTGGTTCGCTCCACCTCGCCGACTTCGCCGTCGGCAGCCTCGGCGAGTCCGGCATCGTCGGCTCGTCGATTCCGATCGCGACCGGCGCGGCGCTGTCCAGCAAGGTGCTCGACAACGGCCGCGTCTCCCTCGCTTTCTTCGGGGACGGCGCCGCGAACCAGGGCTGCCTGTACGAGGCGATGAACATCGCCGGGGTCTGGGACCTGCCGGTGATCTTCCTCTGCGAGAACAACCAGTACGCCCTGTCCACCCCGGCGCACACGGTGACCTCAGGTGTCATCGCCGATCGCGCGGCCGGCTTCGACATGCCGGGTGTTCGCGTCGAGGACGGGCAGGACGTGCTCGCTGTGTACGACGCGGTCTCGACCGCCGTGGATCGCGCCCGACGCGGCGACGGTCCCAGCCTCGTGGAGGTCGTGACCTACCGGTTCAACGAGCACTCCGAGGGCCTCCGGCTCGGCACCGACTACCGCGACCAGGAAGAGCGCGCCGAGTGGCTTGAGCGAGACCCGAT
>JBFIWG010000326.1:0-3713 GCA_041606495.1 Nocardioidaceae bacterium | reverse complement strand
GATCGGGCAGGCGCAGGGGTCGCGAGACGAGACCGCCGTTGGTGTGCGGGTTCGATCCCATCCGTCGGCTTCCCACGGGTGCCCAGTCACGGATCGTCTTGCCGGGGCTGCCGTTCTCGTCGAACAGCTCCTCGGGCCCGTAGGAGCGCAGCCACGCCTCGAGCTGCGTGCGGTGCTCGTCGTTGTCGCGGACGGCGGCGAGCGGCACCTGGTGCGAGCGCCAGGTGTTCTCCACCGGGATCCCGTCCACCTCCTCCGGGCCGGTCCACCCTTTGGGGGTACGCAGCACGATCATCGGCCAGCGCACCTGGTCCACGCTGCCCTCGTTTCGCGCCCGGCTCTGGACGGCGCTGATGCGGTCCACGCAGTCGTCGAGAGCGCCGGCCAGCGCCTGGTGCACCTGCATCGGGTCGTCGCCGGACACCAGGACCGGGTCCCACCCCTGGCCGCGGAGCAGCATGTCCAGGTCGTCCTCGGGGATCCGAGCAAGCACCGTGGGGTTCGCGATCTTGTAGCCGTTGAGGTGGAGGATCGGCAGCACTGCGCCATCGGTCACCGGGTTGAGGAAGCGGCTGCCGTTCCAGGACGTGGCCAGTGCTCCGGTCTCGGCCTCGCCGTCTCCAACCACCGTGGTGACGATCAGGTCCGGGTTGTCGAAGGCGGCACCGAAGGCGTGCGACAGCGAGTAGCCGAGCTCGCCGCCCTCGTGGATCGAGCCCGGTACGTCGGCGGCGACGTGGCTGGGGATGCCGCCCGGGAAGCTGAACTGCCGGAACAGCTGGCGCATGCCCGGCTCGTCCATGGTGGTCCCGGGGTAGGTCTCGGTCCAGGAACCCTCGAGCCAGGTCTGCGCGACGAGGGCGGGCCCACCGTGACCGGGACCGGTCACGTAGATCATGTCCAGGTCGCGTTGCCGGATCAGTCGGTTGCAGTGGCTGTAGACCAGGTTCAGCCCCGGCGTCGTACCCCAGTGGCCGAGCAGCCGAGGCTTGATGTGCTCGGGCACGAGGGGCTCACGGAGCAGCGGGTTGTCCAGCAGGTAGATCTGGCCGACAGCCAGGTAGTTCGCGGCTCGCCAATGGGCATCGACGAGCGCGAGCTCCTCAGCCGAGAGGGGTGTCGTCTCCACACTTCGCATGCGTCATCCCTATCCCAGCGGCCGGGCGGCGTGCCAGGGCCTTGGGTCACTTGCGAAGATTGCCGCGTGAGTGAGAAGGCAGGCCGGTACCAACGTTCCGCAGCGGGGATGGTCGGCGCGATGCTGATCCTGGTGGCGGTGACGTTCGCGTTCGTGTTCTTCCGCGACCTCAACCGGGACGAGCTCGCGACGCCGACCCGGTCGGTCGACTACGAGCAGGCGGCGAACTTCGCCCGGGAGCAGCTCGACCTCGACGTCCTCGTGCCGACGCCGCTTCCCGAGGGCTGGCGGGTCACGAGCGTGAGCTTCAAGCCGAGCCCCGAGAGCTGGCACCTGGGCATGCTGACCGACCAGGAGAAGTACGTCGGCCTAGAGCAGGCCGCGAGCAGCGCCGAGAAGATGGTCGAGACCCACGTCGACCGGGACGCCGCGCGAGGCGGACAGATCCGCATCGACGGTCAGTCGTGGACCGTCTGGACCGACGACGGCGGAGACACCGCGCTCGTCCGCTCCGAGGGCGAGACGACCACACTGGTCGTCGGGACCGCCGGCGAGGACGTGCTCGTCGACTTCGTCACCAGCCTGGGCTGATCAGTCCTCGCGCTCGCCGGCCGCGATGGCGGCGTCGAGCCGCTTCTTGGCGCCGTCGAGCCAGTTCTGGCAGATCTGCGCCAGCTTCTCGCCGCGCTCCCACAGGGCCAGCGACTCCTCGAGGCTGGTGCCGCCGGTCTCGAGGCGACGCACGACCTCCACCAGCTCCTCGCGCGCGGCCTCGTAGCTGAGCTCGCTCTTCTGCTCGGTCATGCCTGGGTCTCCTCGGATGTCTCACGGACGACGACGTTGATGCGGCCGTCCTTGACGCGCACCTGCAGCTCCTCGTCGGGCTTGGTCTGGTCGATGCTGGTCACCACGTGCCCGTCGGCATCCTGCAGCACGGAGTAGCCGCGCTCGAGCGTCGCGAGCGGGGACAGGCTGCGGACCCTGGCGAGCTGGTGCTCCAGGTCGTTGTGGGCCCGGTCGAGCTTGTGGTGAAGGGTGCGCCGCGCCCTCGCGCAGAGCTCCTCGACCTCGCTCGCCCGATCTGCCAGGCCTCCGCGGGGGTCGGCCAGACTCGGCCGGGAGCGCACCGCGTCGAGCTGGTGCTGCTGCTGCGCGAGCCAGTGGGTCATCACGGTCCGGCCACGGTCCCGCATCCGGGTGATCCGGTCGGTCTCCTCGGCCACGTCGGGCACCACCATCTTGGCCGCGTCGGTCGGGGTGGAGGCGCGTACGTCGGCGACCAGGTCCAGGATCGGTGAGTCCGGCTCGTGGCCGATGGCGGAGACCACCGGCGTACGCACCTGGTGCACGGCCCGGATCAGCGCCTCGTCGGAGAACGGCAGCAGGTCCTCGACGGCGCCTCCGCCGCGGGCGATCACGATCACCTCGACCGAGGGGTCCTTGTCCAGCACGGCGAGGGCGTCGATGATCTCGCGGGCGGCGTTGGTGCCCTGGACAGCGGTGTTCAGCACGCGGAACTGCACGGCGGGCCAGCGCCGGCGAGCGTTCTCCAGCACGTCGCGCTCGGCCGCCGAGCCCTGGCCGGTGATCAGGCCGACCGTGCCTGGCAGGAAGGGGAGGGGGCGCTTGAGCTCGCGGGCGAACAGGCCCTCGGCGGCGAGCAGCTGTCGGCGCCGCTCGAGGCGGGCGAGGAGCTCGCCGAGCCCGACCATGCGGATGTCGGTGGCGTAGAGGCTGAGCGTGCCGCGGTTGGCGTAGTACGACGGCTTGGCGAAGATGACCACGCTGGCCCCCTCCACCACCGGCGGGTTGAGCGAGTCGAAGACCTGGCGCGAACAGGTCACGGAGACTGAGATGTCGGCCACGGTGTCCCGCAGCGTCATGAAGACGGTGTTCATGCCCTGGCGACGGTTGAGCTGGGCGATCTGGCCCTCGACCCACACCGCACCCAGCCGGTCGATCCATCCGGAGATGGCGCTGGCAATCTGCCGGACGGGTGCCGGCGACTCGAGGGAGGTCTGAAGTGCCACGCCAGGCACCCTATGCGAGACCACCTACGATGGGGCCCATGAGCACTTCCGACCTGGGTATGCCCCCTGTCCTCGACCCGGCCGAGGCCACCGACCGATCGGTCCTGCTCGCGGCGCCGCGAGGCTACTGCGCAGGCGTCGACCGGGCCGTGATCACCGTCGAGAAGGCGCTGGACCTGTACGGCTCACCGGTCTACGTGCGCAAGCAGATCGTGCACAACAAGCACGTGGTGGCGAACCTCGAGTCGCGCGGCGCGATCTTCGTCGAGGAGCTGCACGAGGTCCCCGAGGGAGCCACCGTGGTGTTCTCCGCTCACGGCGTGTCACCCGAGGTGCACCGCCAGGCCGAGGAGCGCTCGCTGAAGACGATCGACGCGACCTGCCCGCTGGTGACCAAGGTGCACCACGAGGCGCGCCGGTTCGCCAGCGACGACTACGACATCCTGCTGATCGGCCACCGCGGGCACGAGGAGGTCGAGGGCACCTCGGGTGAGGCGCCCGAGCACATCCAGCTGGTCGACAGCGCCGACGACGTGTCCGCCGTC
>JBFIWG010000325.1:0-3727 GCA_041606495.1 Nocardioidaceae bacterium | reverse complement strand
GACCACGAGCGGTCACCACTGACCCGGTACGGTCGTCCCCGCCCAGCTCCCGCGACCCCGGAGCGGTCACCCTGACCCGTTACAGTCGTCCCCGCCCAGCTCCCGCGACCCCGAGCGGTCAGCCTGACCCGTTGCGATCATCCCGGCCCGGCTGCCGCGACCACGAGCGGTCAGCCTGACCCGTTACGGTCATCCCGACCCGGCTCCCGCGAGGCGAGTCGCACGGTGGTCACACGGTGGTCCCGGCGTACCCACAAACGGTCACCCTGACCCGTTGCGGTCGATCAAGTCCGCTTGCCGCGGCCGCAACCGGTCACTCTGACCCGTTCCGGTCTTGGGGGGTCTTTCCCTGGCCACAGGCGCGCTAGAGAGCTCGCGAGGGTCGCGTTGAGGCGGCGTGCCGGTACGACGGACCGCGCGGATCGCCCGACCGACGCCCGAGAGCTAGCCGGGCCGGCTCAACGTGAGACGCGTGACGTGGAGACGGTCAGCACCATCCGCTCGAGGGCGTAGCCGGCGTCACTCGCCGCGCCCTTGACGTCGGCGTCGGCCTGAGCCACGGCCTGGATGGCCCGCACGAGACCGGGCTCCTCCCAACCGCGGGACTGCTCCCGCAGAGTACGAAGCTTCCACGGCGGAACCCCGACCTCGCGGGCCAGGTCCGCCTCACGCATGCCCCGGGCCGCACCCTTGTACTTCGCCAGCCCTCGGAGACCGCTCGCGAAGGCGCTGGTGACCAGCACCGGCGCGGTCCCGTTGTCCAACGCCCAACGCAGCTCCTCGAGCGCCGTCGCGGTGCGGCCGTAGATCGCGGCATCCGCGACCGCGAAACCCTTCACCTCGGCACGACCGCCGAAGTACTGCTTGACCACGTCGGCGGTGAGCGGCTGCCCGGCGAAGTCGTTCGCCAGCTGGTGCGAGGCTCCGGAAAGCGCGCGCAAGTCTTGCCCGACCGCCTGGACGAGGAGCTCGGCGGCGTCCTCGGCGATCCGGCCGCCGAACGACCGGACCTCACCGCTCACGAAGCGGGTGAACTCCGACGGTTTGAGCGCCGCGGACTTCACCTCGGTGACCGGCTTCAGCTTGCGCAGCTTGGCGAGCAGGCCGGAGCCCTTCTGCCCACCCGAGTGCACCAGCACCAGACCGACGTCCTCGGCCGGGGCAGCGGCGTACCCCAGGAGCCCCTCGTGAGTGTCCTCGGGGAGGTCTTCGAGCGAACGGACCACGACGCAACGGATGCTCGAGAACAGGGACGGTGCGGCCAAGTCCGCCAAGGTGCCCATGCTCAGCTGGTCGGCCGTGGTCTCGCTGACCTCCGACTCCGGGTCGGAATCACGCACGGCCCTAAGCGCGGCCGAGATGGTGCGCTCGTTGAGGAACTCCTCCGGCCCGGTCACGAGCGTGACGTGTCCGAGGATGTCAGTTGCCTGCGGGGTCGCCATGGTGAAGCCAAGCCTGTCATACAGGACCGACCAGCACGGCCCCGGCTCGAATCCCGCATGCGAGGATCAGTGAGCCGTGCGAAGGCGTAACACCGGGCAGACCTGGGTACGCCGGTCGGGTCCACGGCCTACCCGGGCCTCGACCCTCGAGGTTCCGGTTCGCCGCAGAAGGGAGCACCGTGGCTGACGAGCTGATCGCAGGGCGCTACCGCGTCCAACGACCCGTCGGCCGAGGTGGGATGGGTTCGGTCTGGCTCTGCCGCGACGAGGTCCTGGGCCGCGAGGTGGCCGTCAAGCAGGTCGGCCGCCTCCCGGGCGAGTCCGCACCGGACACCGCCCGTGCGTTGCGAGAGGCGCGGTCGTCGGCCGCGCTGAACCACAAGAATGTCGTGTCCGTCTTCGACGTGGTCGAGGCCGACAGCGAGATCTGGCTGGTGATGGAGTATGTCCCCTCGCGGACGCTCTCGGAGATCCTCCGCGAGGAGGGGCCGCTGTCGCCGGCACGGGCCGCGCGGATCGGTGCGCAGGTCGCCGACGGCCTCGCCGCCGCCCACGCCCGCGGCACCATCCACCGGGACGTCAAGCCGGGCAACGTCCTGGTCACCGACGACGACGTGGCGAAGATCAGCGACTTCGGCATCGCGCGGACCGCTGGAGACCAGCAGCTGACCAGCATCGGGCTGATGACGGGAACGCCGGCGTACTTCTCCCCCGAGCTCGCGCGCGGCGGTGACCCTGGCCCGGCCGCGGACGTGTGGGCACTCGGTGCAACGTTGTACGCCGCGGTGGAGGGCGCACCGCCGTACCCCGAGCAACGAAACCCGATCGCGATGCTTCAGACCATCGGCTCCCAGCCGGTCCCGGTGCCGACCAGGGCCGGCGAGCTCACCGACGCGCTGGCGCGGATGATGGACCCCGACCCGAAGTCGCGCTGGACCATGGACGACGCCGCGCACACACTGCGACGCATCGCCGAACGGGCAGCCGGGACGTCGGGCCAGGACCAGAAGACGACGCTGATCCCCGCACCGAGCGAGGAAGAGACGACGGCGCGGACCGCGCCAGCACCAGCACCGGCGCCGGCAGCGACTGCGACGGAGCCGACGACGAGACCTCGGCGGCGGGGATTGACTGCGTGGCTGGTGGGCGCGGCCGCTCTGGTCGTTCTCATCGGGGCCATCGGCCTGGCGCTCAGCCTCGGTGGCAAAGATCCAGACCGCACGGCGGGCACCTCACCTGATGCGCCTTCGTCCGCCAGCCCGCCGCGGGAATCACCGCCGGAGAGCAAGTCACCGTCGGCGAGGCCCTCTCAGCGGGCCACCGGCGCAGCCGCGAAGGAGCGCTTCGTCGAGGATTACTTCGCGGCCATGCCGGAGCAGACCGACGAGGGATGGCAGCGGCTCGCGCCGAGCATGAGGAGCGTGGGCCGCGGAGCCTACGAGGACTTCTGGGGCTCCATCGACGAGGTCGAGCTCGAGCGCGCGCAGGCGGTCCCAGGCGGCTCCACGGTCGACATCCGGCTCACCTACCGCTTCGACGACGGGCGGGTGGTCACCGAGGAGCAGCGGCTGACGCTGGACCGGACGAGCGACGGGTTCCTCATCGCTGACGACCAGGTGCTCAGCTCGCGCACCGTGCAGAGCTGAGCATCCGGCGCGGACTCACCTGCTGGTTTCCGTCGCGAGCTGCCCGTCCCGGACCACCACGGCGACGTCACCCGACACATCGGTACGACGGACCACCGCACCGGCATCCTGCAGGACGGCGAGAGTCTCGGGAGCCGGGTGACCGTACTCGTTCTCCTCCCCCACCGAGATCACCGCGATCCGCGCGCCCAGCCCGGACAGGAACTCAGGATCCTGGTAGCGGCTGCCGTGGTGCGGCACCTTGAGCACGTCCACCCGTAGGTCGGTAGTGGCACGGTCCAGCAGCTTCTGTGCTTCGGGCTCCATGTCCCCGGTGAGCAGTATCCGAACACCGCGCACCACCACCAGCATCGCCACACTGGCGTTGTTGGCCGCCGAGCCCTCGCTGGGACGCAGACCATCGGCCAGTTCACGGGGCGGTCCGATGACCTGCCACGTCACCTGTCCGACGCGGCGCACCTCGCCGTACTCCGGAACCCGCAACGGAGTATTGACCTCTGCCGCCCACGACGACACGGCTGCCGCACTGCCGGGCGGGTCGCGCAGCCCGGTCACCTCCACGCCCCCGACCTGTCGGCCCTCGAGCACCCCTGGCAAACCGCCGACGTGGTCCTCATGGAAGTGGGTGAGCACGACCGT
>JBFIWG010000324.1:0-3729 GCA_041606495.1 Nocardioidaceae bacterium | reverse complement strand
TCGAGGGGCACGCTGCAGCACGGCGGCTGCGGTCAGAGAAGGGCGTGCGAGGTCAACCCAGACAGAGAAAGGGTTTGGACGTCCCCGTCAGGACATTCGACACAGCGACGAGCGCACGAGGCAGTGATCCACTGCGCGGCGCTTGGTCAGCATGGTCGAGGACATGGGAAGAGAGTAGGGCCCGGCCGACCCGGCAGGGAAACCGACGTCTCGCATAACGGACAGTTGTACCAGCATGTGGTCAGTCCGGGAGTGCCGCGGAGAGGGAGGCCAGGACCTCGTCCTTCTTCGGGGCTCCGATGGCGCGGGAGAGCTCGCGACCGCCGGCGCCGAGGATCAGCGTCGTGGGGGTGCGCACGATGCCGAGGCGACGGACCAGGTCCAGGTGGTGCTCGGCGTCCACCTCGACGTGCACGACGCCCGGGACGATCTCAGCGACCTCGCCCAGGATCCGGCGGGTGACGCGGCAGGGGGCGCAGAACGCGGAGGAGAACTGCAGCAGCGTGGCACGCTCACCGAGCTCGTGGTCGATGTCGCTGCCGGCGAGCACGCTCTCCTCGTGCTCCTCGCTGACTGCACCCTTTACCGGGTGCGTGCCTCGAAAGCGCCCGTCGCGCGCCGCGCGGTAGATCCCGAACGCGGACGCGAGCAGCAGCGCAGCGATCAGGACCCAGGCACCTTCACTCACGTTGGCATTGAACCACCGGAGTGCCCGATTCATTCCCCGGGCTGGGACATCCCAGCCGCCCGGGTGATCGTCACCCTCCGGCGAAGGGCGGGAGCAGCTCGACGGTGTCACCGGGCCGGAGTACGACGTCCGCGTGGTCCGTCGTACCGACCGGGCGGTCACCGATCAGGACCGAGCAGACGCCGACCACGTCCTTGAAGCGCGGACTGTCCCGGTGGCGCAGCCGGAGGGTCTCGAGCACCTCCGCCAGGGTGGTGACGTCCTCGACGGGCACCGGCTCGGCGTCCACCCCGGCGGCCGACCGGGCCGCGGCCCAGTAGCGCACGACCACCCCGGAAGGTGTCTCGCCGGTGGCGTTCGGCCGGGCTACGTCGCTCATGTTCGGTATCCTGCCTTATCGCGCGAGGCGGATCTAACCGTCCCGCGTGCTGCACAGCGGCTCAACGGCGAGTCGGAGACAGTCCTCCTCGAGGAGGTGCCATGAGCACCCTGCTCCTGCTGACGAGTGCCTTGCAGCCTTCGGCCGAGGTGCTCCCCTCGCTCGCCCTCCTGCCGCACTCCGTGAAGATCCTGCCCGCCGAGGGCAGCGCACTTCTGGACGCCCCAGACTCCGACGTCGTGCTCGTCGACGGTCGCCAGGACCTGGCGCACGCCCGGGACCTGTGCCGGCTGATCCGCACGACCGGCTCGGACGCGCCGTTGTTGCTGATCGTCACCGAGGGCGGGCTGTCCGTGGTCTCGGTCGACTGGGGCATCGATGATGTCCTGCTCGCCACCGCCGGCCCGGCCGAGGTCGAGGCGAGGCTGCGTCTGGCCATTGCCAGGCTCGCCGCCAAGCAGGACCCGGACGATCCCGAGGCGCACGTGATCCGCTCCGGCGAGGTGTCGGTCGACGAGACGACGTACACCGCCAAGCTCGGCGGCCGTCCCCTGGACCTGACGTTCAAGGAGTTCGAGCTGCTGAAGTTCCTGGCGCAGCACCCCGGTCGAGTGTTCACGCGCCAGCAGCTGCTGCAAGAAGTGTGGGGGTACGACTACTTCGGGGGCACGCGGACGGTCGACGTCCATGTGCGGCGCCTGCGGGCCAAGCTCGGGCCGGAGAACGAGATCCTGATCGGCACGGTGCGCAACGTTGGCTACAGGTTCGTGCTGCCTCCCACCGACCGGTCCGAGGCGTCGGCCTCCGAGCAGACCGACGCGGTCGACTCGGTCGACGAGAACGCCTGAGCGCCTCCGGTCAGGACGCCGCGGCGATCGGTGCCGAGTCCGCGACGGCTGTGGTGGCCGGCTCCAGCGGAGTCACAGGGGCCACGGCCTTGCGCTTGCTCTTGCCGAGGTCCTCGGTGAGCGTGTCCTCGAGATGTCCCATCCAGAACAGAAGCGCCATGCAGATGAACGGAACCAGCGTGGCCAGAACCACCGACAGTGCTGGGTGCATGTCGTCCCCCAAGGTTTGAAGCGATTGGTGTCTGTGTCCACCTTGCCCACCTCAGCCCCTTTCATTCCTCCGCACCTAGGGTTGGCGACGTGACTTCCACTACTCCGGCCATCGCAGACCTCGCCGACTTCGACTGGGCCACTGGGTCCGGGGCGGCCGAGACGGTACGACGAGTGGCCGAAGCTGCCGCAGCAGCGGACGGCCGGAGCCCCTTGAACGGAGCGACCCTGCTCGACCTGGAGCACGCGGACCTCGCCACGACCACGCTGTGGACCGTCCCGGACGGGTTCGTGATGGTCGACGCACCGTCCGGGCCGACCGGGGCCATCGAGATGAACCTCGTCGTCGCGCCTCCCGCCCGCCGGGCCGGCCTGGGGCGAGCCCTTGCCGAGACGGCGTTGGCCGCCTTCCCGTCGTCGTCCGTCTCCGGATGGTCGTTCGGGAACCATCCCGCTGCGGCGGCCCTGGCCGAGGACCTCGGCTTCGACCGCGTCCGCGACCTGTGGGTGATGCGCCACGAGCTGGTGAGCCCGTTGCCGCCCGTCGACGTACCGGACGGGGTCGTCGTACGCACCTTCGAGCAGGGCCGTGACGAGGACGCGGTCCTCGAGGTCAACGCGACGGCCTTCCACGACCACCCCGAGCAGGGCAGCCTCACCCGTGCCGACCTGGAGCAGCGGATCAACGCGCCGTGGTTCGACGCTGAGGGGTTCTTCCTGGCCGAGTCGACGAGGACCGGCGAGCTGCTCGGCTTCCACTGGACCAAGACCCACGAGGGCGACCCGGAGTACGGCGAGGTCTACGTCGTCGGGGTCTCGCCGCACGCGCGGGGGCTCGGCCTCGGCAAGGTGCTCACGCTCAGCGGCCTGCACCACCTGCAGGACCTCGGGCTGGGCGAGGTGATCCTGTTCGTGGAGGCCGACAACGCGCCTGCGGTGAAGGTCTACACCAAGCTCGGATTCACCCACGACCCCAAGGACACCGACGTGATGTACGCCCGGCGCCGCTCGGCGTGACAGGGTTCATCAGGCGCGGTCGCGTCGGGACGGGGAAGCGTCAGAGCCCTCGACCGTCGCAGGGTAAGCGTCAGACCGCGGCCTTGAGCTTGGCGGCCAGCTCCGCGACCGCGGCACGGGTGGTGCTGCCGGGCACGATCACGTTGAAGAAGCTGTGGATCAGCGACTCGTAGCGCTTCAGCTCCACCGGCACGCCGGCCTCGGCAAGCCGCTCGGCGTACGCCTCGCCCTCGTCCCGCAACGGGTCGAAGCCGGCGGTCGCGATGATCGCGGGCGCGAGGTTCGCGGGGATCTTCTCGGTGTGCAGCACCGACACTCGCGGGTCGCGGCGGTCGTCCGTCGGGGCGAGGTAGTGCTCCTCGGAAAGGTCGATGAACTCCGTGGTCAGGTAGAACCCCTCACCGAACAGCTCACGGCTGTGGGTCCGCGCCGCCATGTCCGTCATCGGGTAGACCAGCAGCTGGACCTTCACCGGCACCCCCGCCTCCGCGGCCTGGAGCGCGGTGACCGCGCTCAGATATCCGCCGGCCGAGTCGCCCCCGATCGCGATCCGCGCCGGGTCGACCCCGAACCGCTCGGCGTTCTCG
>JBFIWG010000323.1:0-3743 GCA_041606495.1 Nocardioidaceae bacterium | reverse complement strand
GTGGACACCAGCTTCTTCCCGTCGAGCAGTGCGGTGAACCCGGCGCTGACCGCGATGGCCAACGCCATGCGCGTCGGTGACCACCTGCTCGAACGGCTCGGCGCCCAGGCGCCCGTGGTCCGCCAGCGGCCTTCGGCGGTGACGTCATGAGCCTCGTGCGCAAGCTTGCTCCCGTGCTGGCCCGCGGCGTCGCCGCCGGCCTCGTCGGCACCGCGGCGATGACCGTGTCGAGCTCCACCGAGGCAATGCTGCGCGGCCGGCCACCGAGCACGGCACCTGCCCGCGCCGCGCAGAAGGTGCTCGGGATCTCCGAGTTCCGGTCCCCCGAGACGCAGGAGCGGTTCAGCAACGCCGTGCACTGGGGGTACGGCACCGGGTGGGGCGTCGCCCGAGCGGCGTTGGCGGCCCTTGGGTTGCGACCACCGCTGGCGGCACCGGTGCACTTCGGGTTGATGTGGGGAGGAGCCCTGGTCATGCTGCCGGCGCTCGACGTGGCTCCGCCGGTGACCCGCTGGGGCCGCGAGGAGATCGCCATCGACGTCTTCCACCACCTGGTCTACGCGACCGCGACCGGCCTCACCCTCGAGCTGCTCGAACGATGAGACCTGTAACGGATGTGCGGCCTCCGGGGACTGTTCAGAGTCCGCTTCGCGGATCCCATCGACCAGACCCGGAGGTCGCCATGAGCGACAGCATCAGCACCCTTCTCGCGGACGCGCGCGTCGAGCTGTGGCGGTTCGAGCGCCTGCGCGAGGCCCGCTTCCCCGAAGCCATCGCCATGCTCCTGGCCACCCGCCGGGACGTGGACCTGCACACCGCCGTCGGCCTGCTTGCCGGCGGCTGCCCACCCAGCACCGCACTCGACATCCTGTTGTGAGGACACCATGAGCAACACACCCATCGGCAATCACGCACTTCTCTCCGACTGCCACTCCAGCGCGCTGGTCGACACCGACGGATCCGTCGAGTGGCTGACCTTCCCGCGTTTCGACAGCCCCTCGGTGATGGGCCGCCTGCTCGACGAACGCGCCGGGCACTGGTCGATCCGGCCGGCGGGGGAGTACGAGACCTCCCGCAGGTACGTCGAGCAGACGATGGTCCTGGAGACGACGTTCAGCACCCGTGAGGGCACGATGGTCCTGACGGACGCGCTGGCGATGGGCCCTGACAACGAGGGGCACGGCCTGGGCCGCAACGCCCCGCACATCCTGATCCGCATCGTGACCTGCACGTCCGGTGAGGTCGAGGTCGACATCTCTTATGCGCCTCGGCCGGAGTACGGGCTCGTCGTACCCCTCCTGTCCAGCGTCGACGGTGGCGTAACCGCCCGCGGCGGGGCGGAGTGGCTCGTGCTCAGCAGTCCGGCTTCGCTCGCCCTCGGGGCCGGCACCGGCACCGGTCGGGTCACGGTGACCGCGGGCCAGACGCTTCGGTTCGCGCTCCACCGGACCACGCTCGAGGAGACCCCTGCCCGGGTGTGGGCCGACGACGAGATCGCGGCGATGCTCGACCGGACTGCCGCGGCGTGGCGGTCGTGGTCGGCGTTGCACCAGTCGTACGACGGTCCCTGGCGCGACCTGGTGCACCACAGCGGGCGGGTGCTGCAGGCTCTCTCGTTCCAGCCGAGCGGTGCGATCGTGGCCGCCCCCACGACCTCGCTGCCGGAGGGTGTGGGCGGCGAGCGCAACTGGGACTACCGCTATTCCTGGGTGCGCGACGCCAGTCTGACCATGGAGGCGCTGTGGGTTGCCGCCTGTCCGGACGAGGCCAGCGACTTCTTCTCGTTCATGGCTACCGCCGCGGCCTCGGGGGTCGGTGCCGACCAGGCGCTGCAGATCATGTTCGGGATCGGCGGCGAGCACGACCTCTCCGAACGCACGCTGCCTCACCTCGCCGGCTGGCGGGACAGTCGCCCGGTGCGGGTCGGCAACGGCGCCTGGGACCAGCAGCAGGTGGACGTCTACGGTGAGCTTCTGGCCGCGGCGTACCGGTTGCACGACCAGATCGAGGACGTCGACTCCGACACTCGACGCTTCCTCGTCGCGCTCGCCGATGCCGCAGCGGTGCGCTGGCGTGAACCGGATCAAGGGATCTGGGAAGTGCGTGGCGATCCTCAGCACTTCCTCTACTCGAAGGTGATGTGCTGGGTCGCCCTGGACCGCGCGATCGCGATGGCCGACCTGATCGGTGGCCAGGCACGCGTCGAGGAGTGGAAGCGGGTGCGCGACGAGATCGCCGAGACGGTGGTCGAGCAAGGGTGGAGCGAAAGTGCAGGGGCATTCACGCAGTACGTCGGCACCGACGCGCTCGACGCATCCAACCTGATGCTGCCCATCGTCGGCTTCCTGCCGGCCACCGACCCTCGGATCCTGGCGACCATCGACGCGATCGAGGAGCGGCTCACCGATGACCGCGGGCTGGTCTACCGCTACCGCACAGAGGAGGGCGTGGACGGACTCGCCGGTGAGGAGGGCACTTTCCTGCTCTGCACCTTCTGGCTCGCCCAGGCGCTGGCCATGTCCGACCAGGTCGACCGGGCGTACGACGTCTTCGAGCGCGCTGCACGCTATGTCAACGACGTCGGCCTGCTCGCCGAGGAGGTTGACCCTGAGACAGGCGAGCTGCTCGGCAACTTCCCACAGGCGTTCAGCCACATCGGTCTGGTCAACGCTGCCTGGGCGATCGCCGAGGCGCAGCGACGCGCGGCCGAGGCACGCGAACCGATCGGGGCGGCGTCCTAGGCGACGGCGGCGCGCACGCCCTACGCCGGGCGGTGTGACCTCGAGGGGAATCGGCGAAGAGTCGGTGTGAGAATGCGGGGCGTGCCCTATGACCGCATCGCCTTGATCTCCGACGTCCACGGCAACCTGACCGCTCTGGAGGCCGTGCTCGACGACATCGAGGCCCGCGGGATCAGCCGGATCTTCAACCTCGGCGACTATGTCGGCAAGGGCCCGCGCGGGCGGGAGGTGGTCGACCTCTGCCGCGAGCGCTGCGAGGTCAACATCCTCGGCAACTGGGACGACTTCCTCCCTGACCCCGACCGCGAGTTCGACAGCGAGGCACTCAAGTGGTGGACCGCGCAGCTCGGTCCCGGTCAGGGCGAGTGGCTGCGCGGTCTGCCGTTCTGTCACGACTTCCGGATGTCCGGTCGTCAGATCCGGCTGTTCCACGCCTCGGAGAGCTCCGTGCACCGCCGGGTTCGCTTCGACCACGACGAGTCGGAGTTCCGGGGCATGTTCACCAACACCGAGGCGACCGGTGACGGCCCCGTACCCACGGTGGTCGGGTACGGCGACACTCACGACGCGTTCTACGAGGTCGACCTGGAACGTCGCACCCTGTTCAACACCGGCAGTGTCGGCAACAGCATGGGAGACCCGACCCCGGTCTACGTAATCGTGGAGGGCGTCGTGGACGGCGCTGAAGATGCGCCGTTCTCGATTCAGTTCGTGCGGGTCCCGTACGACGTCGAGGCCGAGCTTGCGTTCGCCCGCGAGATCGGGATGCCGGAGTACGACGAGTACGAGATCGAGATCCGGGACGGCATCTACCGGGGCAACCTCAGGACCGGAGAGGAACCTGGGTACCACCGGCTACCCAGCAGCTGACGCAGGCCGATCCCGTCGTACGACGTCGAGCGCTTGCCGGCCGAACGCGCAAGGGCAGAACGCGCGGCTCAACGCGGCAGAACGCGCGGCTCGACGCGGCAGAACCCGCGGCTGAACGCGGCAGAACCCGCG
>JBFIWG010000322.1:0-3778 GCA_041606495.1 Nocardioidaceae bacterium | reverse complement strand
AGGGGGCCAGCCAGGAAGGGCCTCAGGGCAGGGGGTCGATGTCGGGAAGCAGCGTCTCGACCGCGTCCTCGACCTCGTTGACGACGTCCTCGACGGCCTTGCCCGTGCTCTTCTTGCCACCTGTGGCGCCGCCGACAGCACCGCCGGCTCCGCCGGAGACGGTCACGCTGGCCGAGGGCAGGATGTCTTTGACCGCGCCTGTCGGGCTGTCAGGTGTGGGAACCGGCAGCGCCGCGCCGTTGGGCGAGTCGGTGCTCGTGCCATCGCCCGGCTGGGGGTTCACGCCGGTCCCGGGAGCGGGTGCCGAGCCGCCGTCGCCCTTGCCTGACTTGACCGTGCCTTTGGGGACGACGACTGGGTGGTCGTTGGACAGTGAGGTCGTCGCCGCGAGCTGGAGCGCGCGGTCGACCTCTGACCTGGCCAGCAGATGGAGGGGTACGTCGAGAGCCGGCAGGTCCGAGGCGCAGGCCCCGCAGAGGCGCAGGGCTTCGCGGTCGATGTCGTTGAGCACGGCCGCCGCAACGCTGAGCTCGTCCTTGGCGTCCGCAGGCACGGTGTCGGTCAGCGCCCTCAACGTCTCGAGGCCGTCGGCCGCAAACGTGCGGACCTGGACGATGTCGTCGGAGTCGCCGGTCTCTTCGTACGCGTCGAACAGCAGCTGCGAGCCTTCCGTGGCCTGCTGGGCGAACGCAAGGAGGGTGTCGGGCACCTGCGGGCCGCTCCGGACGGAGTCGCTGACGAGCAGCCCCTCCACCTCGGCGAGACGGTGCTCAGCCTGGTCGAGGAGGTGCTTGCCCTTCCCGGCGGCGTCGAGGGTGAGGCCGGTCTCGGCGCGCTCGATGCCACGCTTGATCGGGTAGAGCGTGTCGCCGGGCAGGGCGCTCTGGGCGGCAGCGGCGACACCGGTCGTGCCGCCGATCAGGATCACGGCGGACGCAGCGGCAACCAGTCGGCGCTCTCGCCCGCTCTGCGTGCGGGTGGGGAGTCGGAGCGTGGCCATCTCGGGCGTCAGTGCGGTCTGCGCCTCGAGCATGAGGCGGGTGCGTAGGTCACTCACGAACTCTTCACGAGGCGCCGGGGCCGGGTGCTCCCGGAGCAGCGTTGCCACGCCGACAAGATCGCGGGTATCCGCCCGCAGCGCACTCGAGGCCTTTGCGTCGCCGTCGAGTGCGGCGGCAAACTCCTCTGCGCGCCGTCGCGCAATGAACAAGGAGGTCATCGCGGGTTTCCTGTCCTCTGGTCGTCATGGCCTTTCACGACCTTCAACGAGCCTGGTGAGGCTGAGGTTACGGAATGTGAGGGTAAACACCCTTGACAACGTCGAGAACCGGTCATCCTGCTCACCGGAGCCCCTCGGGGAGGAGCTTGGCGAGGTTGCGTACGGCGCGCAGCTGCAGCTGCTTCACGGCGCCATCGCTGCGCCCGAGTGCCTGCGCGGTCTCGGCGATGGAGAGGCCCTGGAGGAAGCGCATAATTAGGCACTCCTGCTGCTCGTTCGGCAGCTCGCCCAAAGCCTCGAGGAGGGTCTCGTTCGTCAGCGACGCCAGCACCGCGTTCTCGGGACCTTCGGTCACGGAGTCGTGGTCGCTCATGTCCTCGGTGGCGTACTCGAGGCGGGTGCGGCCGGCCTTGTAGTGGTCCATCGTCAGGTTGCGCGCGATGGTCATCAGCCAGGCGCCGAAGTCCTTGCCCTGCCACTTGAACGAGCTCATGCTGCGCAGGGCGCGGAAGAAGGTCTCGGACGTCAGGTCCTCGGCGAGCGCGACGCTCCCGACCCGGTAGTAGAGGAAGCGGTAGACCGAGGAGTTGTAGTGGTCGTACAACTGTCCGAACGCCTCGCAGTCGCCGCCCCGGGCAAGCTCCACCAGCGCGATCATGCGGGCGCCCTCGGCCTCGTCGGCCTCCGAGGAGCAGGCGAGGTCGGAGTCGGGGCCGCCGGCGCCGCTCGGGTCGAGGCCGGGTCGGCCGTAGTCGAGCGCTTCGGAGAGCAGCCAGGAGTCGGTGCCCGGCCCGACCGAGGCGAGAGCAGGGGACAGCGCGTGCGCCAACGCCAAGCGCAGGGCCCTGAGGCCGCGCTCGAACTGAGCTTCACGCGTAGACATTGTGGTTGGACTCCCTCCCTGGCCCCCACCAGGCCAGGCTCCCGTTTCCTCCACATTAGAGGCGGTCACGCGCTTTGTGAACCTGTGGGTAACTAACAGTTCGGTCAAATGGCGTGGTACCCGTCACACCACTCTACTGCGACCTAACGAACCTTTCGCCGGATCGCCAAACCCGCTGCCACGCTTCCGGTGGCGGCTCCCGCCAGCCCCGCCGCAAGGAGCCCTGCGCGGGCGGCCTTCCTGCCCGTCCGGTAGTCGCGCACCCGCCACCCGTTGGCGCGGGCGTGCTCGCGGAGCCGCGAGTCCGGGTTGATCGCGCAGGGGTCACCGACCATGGTCAGCAGCGGCAGGTCGTTGAAGGAGTCGGAGTACGCCGAGCAGCGAGCCAGGTCCAGCCCCTCACGCTCGGCGAGCGCGCGGACCGCCTCGCCCTTGGCGGGCCCGTGCAGCATGTCACCGACGAGCCGGCCGGTGTAGACCCCGTCGACGTGCTCGGAAACCGTCCCGAGCGCTCCGGTGAGGCCGAGGCGCCGGGCGATGATCGTCGCGATCTCGATGGGGGCTGCCGTCACCAGCCAGACACGCTGGCCCTGGTCGAGGTGCATCTGCGCGAGGGCCCGGGTGCCCGGCCAGATCCGGTGTGCCATCGCTTCGTCGAAGATCTCCTCGCCGAGCGACTCGAGCTCCTCGACGCGATGACCCTTGATGAAGTTGAGGGCCGAGGCACGCGCCTCGGCGACGTGCTCGGGGTCCTCCACCCCGACGATGCGGAAGTAGGCCTGCTTCCATGCGGCCCCCAGGATGTCCCTGGTCGTGAAGAAGTCGCGCCGGTGCAGCCCACGCGCCAGGTGGAAGATCGAGGCGCCCTGCATGATCGTGTTGTCCACGTCGAAGAAGGCCGCCGTGTCCGGGTCGGCCGGCGTGGCCAGGGCTGTCTCCACCTCTGCGGCCGAGGCTGCCGCCTCGCCCGCGAGCACCGAGCGGGCTCGGAGGTCCTTCGGGCGTGCCGCGCGGTGGGCCGCGCGCTTGCTGGACTCAGTGGCATTCACCCGCAGCAGCCTAGTGTCCCTGCTGCGTGAGGGGGGTATGTCAGACTCACGGATGTGAGCGAAGAGGCCAAAAACCCAATGGTGGCAAGGCGATCCGACATTTCGAACCTGGCCGACGTCCTGGCGTCGACGGCGACGCGGACTCCCGACAAGACGGCGGTGGTCGAGGCCGAGAGCGGGCGCCGGCTCACCTGGGGAGAGCTCGATGCCGAGGTCGACCGCGTCGCGCAGGGTCTGTCCGGACTCGGCCTCGTCGCGGGACATCGCGTCGTCATCGCACTCGGGAACCGGGCCGAGTTCGCCATCGCCTACTTCGCAGCACTCCGCTCCCGCCTGGTGGCGGTCCCGGTGAATCCTCGCTCGACGACCGGCGAGCTGGTCCGCATGATGGCGGACTGCGCTGCGCGTGTGGTGATAGCAGACGGTGCGACTGTCACGACGGTCCGCGCGGCGACTGCGGGCCTGCACGATGCTCTGGTCGGCGCCGACGAGGATCTCCGGTCCCGGGTCGTGGTCCCACACGTGGTGGTGGTCGACGCGCCTACGGTGCCCGGCGAGACCTCCTTCGCCAGCCTCGCCGCAGGGCGGGACAACCTGTCACCGACGCCTGCCGACCCCGAGGCGCTT
>JBFIWG010000321.1:0-3823 GCA_041606495.1 Nocardioidaceae bacterium | reverse complement strand
GTCCGCAGGTGGGTCGACGAAACGCGTCCGGCTCGGGACATGGAGGAGTGACTATGGGGAGCGCAGCGCGAGCAGCGGCAGTACTGGTCGCGACCGTGGTGGTTCTGGCCGGTGGGGCCGCGGCTGGAGCGGTTTTCGCCGGTGGGTCGTGGGTGCCACCAGACGACACGATCACGTCGATCAGCGGCACCAAGATGGACGGGTTCAACATTCGGTACTACGACGGGTCGCAGCAGTTCCCACCGACCAGCTCCGAGGCGATTGCCGAGTGCAGCGAGTACGACGACCGGCGGACCCGCCTGCGCTGCAAGGTCGCCGTGCGCACGTGGTACTCCGCGCTCGGGGACACCAAGCGCGCCTTGCGCTACGCCCGAACTCACCGGGGATCCTGAGTCGTGCGGGCACACTGGCAGCATGTCCACTCCGTGGGTGCTGCACGTCGACCTCGACCAGTTCATCGCTGCCGTCGAGGTGCTGCGGCGGCCCGAGCTGGCGGGCAGGCCGGTCGTGGTCGGTGGGCGCGGAGATCCGACCGAGCGTGGCGTCGTGTCGACGGCCTCCTACGAAGCCAGGGCCTTCGGCGTGGGCTCGGGGATGCCGCTGCGGATCGCGGCTCGCAAGTGCCCGGAGGCGGTGTTTCTTCCGGTCGACTCTCCGGTGTACGAAGCCGCCTCGGCGAAGGTGATGACCGCCCTCGGTGGCTTCGACGGCGTGCTGGAGGTCCTCGGTTGGGACGAGGCGTTTCTCGCTGTGGAGGCCGAAGATCCGGAGGCCCTCGCGCGGGCGATCCAGAAGGCGGTCCTGGAGGCGACCCGGCTGCACTGCTCGATCGGGATCGGGGACAACAAGCTCCGGGCCAAGATCGCGACCGACTTCGGCAAGCCGCGGGGGACCTTCCGACTGACCGAGGCCAACTGGTACGACGTGATGGCCGACCGGCCGCCCGACGCGCTGTGGGGGATCGGTCGCAAGACCGCGAAACGCCTCGGTGCGTTGGGCATCGGCACCGTGCGAGAGCTGGCCCTGGCGGACCCGAAGTGGCTGGCCGCCGAGCTCGGTCCCACGATGGGCCCGTGGTACCGGCGTTTGGCTCGCGGCGTGGATACGTCGCCTGTCGTGGGTACGCCCTACGTCGCGCGGTCCCACAGCCGGGAGAGCACCTTCCAGGTGGACCTGACCGACTGGGCCGAGGTGGAGGCCGAGATCCGAAGGCTTGCACGCCAGGTGACGCAGGACATCGGTCGCGAGGGACGACCAGCGGTCCGGGTCGCGGTCAAGGTGAGGTTCGCGCCGTTCGACACCCACACGCGGAGCCTGACGATGGAATCGCCCACCAGCGACCCTGCGGTGGTGGAGAGCGCGGCTCTCGATCTGGTCAACCGCTTCGCGCAGGACCGGGCGGTCCGTCTGCTCGGCGTTCGTGCAGAGATGGCAGAGACCGAGAGCACTTGAGCCTGGGTCATCCCGAGCAGGCTGGTCTGGACATCTTCGTCCCCTCTGTTTCGTGCCGGGACGGAGCGGGAATCTCATCCTCGGCGTTCAGCGAGGAGGTCGAGATGCTCGGGTTGCTGTATCGGATCGTGGAGCTTGCGTGTCGTCCGTTCGACGCGAAGTTCTGCGAGTTGGCGAACGCGACCGACGAGCCCGTGCACGAGCCCTGGGAGCGCACTCCTCGCCTGCGCAAGAGCGCCTGACCTGTGCCCGGGCCCGAATCCCCTCCGGGTCCGGGCACTGCTCAGCCGTCGTAGGGCAGTGCCGGCCGCCAGCTCGAGTCCGCGGTGCTCGCCAGCTCGAACAACGCGTCGGCGACCCGTTCGGGGGCGAACGCGGTCCCTGCCTGCAGGGTGCCGTTCACGGTCAGCGACGCCGCCCGGATACCTTTGGGCGCCAGCGTCGTGTCGATGCTGAGGACCAGGTTCCGCAGCGCCGCCTTCTGCGTGCCCAGCGAGGCAGCCTCGTTCCACGGCTCGTCTGCGGCCAGGCTGCCGGTGGCCGTGACTCTTCCTCCGGCCCTCATGAAGGGCCGCGCCGCCTGCACGGCCGTGAGCAGGCTGGCCACACCCAGCCGCAGGTCGTCGAGCAGCTCGTCGGGTGAGAGCGTCAGCGGGTCTTTCTGGCGGAACGCGCTCGGGTTGAAGTGGAGTACGTCGATCCGCCCGGTCGCCTCGCCGAGTCGCGTCACTGCCGCGGTGAAGGCTGAGGAGTCGGTGATGTCGACGGCGGACCAGCCGGTCGTGATGCCCTCGCCCTGCAACGTCGTGCCGAGCTCGTGCAGCTTGTCGGCGTCGCGACCGATCAGCGCCGCGTCGTACCCCTCGCGCCCGAACCTCCGTGCCACGGCTGCGCCCAGCCCAGGGCCGGCACCGACCACGAGGATCACCGGGTTGCTCATGTCGGCGACCCTAGCCAGCGGGGCACTCGGCAGTCCCGGCCGGCAGGTCGGGATGAATGGGGCCATCGCGGTCGCGCAGCGAGCCGCCGCTGACGCCCCGGTGCACAGCGATGATCTCGGCCACGATCGAGGCCGCGATCTCGGCGGGCTTGTTGGCGCCGATGGCGAGCCCTGCCGGCCCCCGGATGGCGTCTACGTCTGACTCGGCTACCCCGTTGTCGAGCAACCACTGGCGCCGACGCGCCTGGGTCCTCCGCGAGCCCATCGCCGCGACGTAAGCGACACCCTTCTCGACGGCGGCCGCGAGGGCGGGTCCGTCGATGCCGTCGTGGTGGCTGAGCACGACGACCGAGTGCGCGATGGTCAAAGCGTTCGTGGTGTCCTCGACGGTGTTGACGAGGAGCGGCCTCCAACCGAGAGTCAGCGCGAAGGCCTCGAGCGCATCGGCCACCTCGCCCTCGCCGACGACGAGGAGCGTGTGCTGGCCGTCCAGGGGAGTCTCGGTCATCTCGACCTCCTCAGCGCGAGTGTCTCTTGGTCGACGACCACCTGGCCATGGCCGTCGGCCCAATCTCTCGGGCCCAATCTCTCAGGCCCAATCTCTCGGGCCCAGTCTCTCAGGCCCGGTCCGACCGCAAGGCGGGCAGCATCACGCCCGGGGCGGCGATCAGCACCGTCCGCCGCCCAGCGCTGCGAGACCTTCGCGGTCGCCGGGGCCGAACTCGGTCAGACCCAGATTCTCGGCGTACATCAGCTCGCCGGGGTCGTCGACGTGGTCGAGGCCGACCAGGTGGCCGAGCTCGTGCTTGATGATCGCCTCGACCTGCGCCGCACCGTCCGGCCGCCCCAAGATCTCGGTCAGGTCGGGCGCGTCGAGCGCGACCGTGCCGGTGACGTAGCGGCTGCCACTGCCGAGGTTCCTCTCCACGGCGACGCTGCCCGCCACGCCGGCGACGTCACCGGCGAGGTCGGGCACGACCTCCGGCGTGGTCCAGGCGACGAGGACGGGTTCCCAGCGGCCGACCGCGCCTCGGGGCTTGCCCGGCTCGGCGAGGTCGTCGGTCCGGCCCACCACCTCGAGGCGGAGCCCGGTAGCCCGGGACACCTCCTCCAGCGCTCGCGTGAGCAGTCTGTCCGCGTCCGGCGGTGCGGCAGCGTCGTTCACGACGATCTCGATGACGTCGCAAGGGGAGTAGGTGACCGGTTCGCTGGACTGGCCGGGCTGGTGGGCGGTGAACGCGAACGAGCCGACGCCCTTCTCCACCGCCGGCGGCCGGCCGAGAGGGCTGTCGTGGTGCAGCACCACCGCGCCCGACACCAGGGCCGTCGTACCGAGAGCGACGACTATCGTCCGCGCGCGCTCGCCGCCGTGCCTGCGGGTGGCCGTCGCCGTCGCACCGGGCACTCCTCGGGCGTCGAGCCTGTCCAGCT
>JBFIWG010000320.1:0-3848 GCA_041606495.1 Nocardioidaceae bacterium | reverse complement strand
TCGACGAGTTCGAGCTGGACGACCCGGGCGACACCGTGCTCGTGTCGACGCTGCTCACGAAGCTGCGCGAGGCAGGCGTGCGGCTCGCAGCGACGTCCAACACCTTGCCCGGCAAGCTGGGGGAGGGACGCTTCGCCACTGCCGACTTCCTGCGCGAGATCCAGGGGCTGGCCGCGTCCTTCGAGTCCATTCGGATCGATGGTGAGGACTACCGGCACCGCGGGTTGCCCAAGGCGCCCGAGGCGCTTCCCCTCGAGGAGGTCAGGCGCCGCGCGGAGCAACCAGGTGCGAGCTTCGACCACTTCGTCGACCTGACCTGGCACCTCGCCGAGGTACACCCCTCGAAGTACGGCGCCATGCTGGACGGGGTCGGGCTGGTCTGCCTCGAGGACGTCCGGACCGTCGAGGACCAGGCAGTCGCGCTGCGCCTGGTGGTGCTCGCCGACAGGATGTACGACCGCGACCTGCCCGTGGTCGCGAGCGGGGTCAACTTCGACGAGCTGTTCGCGCCGCAGCTGCTCGAGGGTGGCTACAAGAAGAAGTACTTCCGGGCGATCAGCCGGCTCGACGCCTTGGCCCGCGAGGGCGTCGGCCTGTCGGAGAGCGAGTCGTGAGCCAGGCGACCCGACTCGTCGACCTTCACGACGTGCCGGTGCTCGCGCGGCTGGTCCGCGACAACCGCGAGTTCCTGGCCCCCTGGGACCCGGTGAGGCCCGAGGACTACTACACCGAAGCAGGGCAGGCGCGGGCGATCGAGGGCGTGCTCGAGCAGCACCGGCGGGGGATGCTCCTGCCCCATGTCGTCCTTGACGAGGACGGCCGCGTGGTCGGACGGATCACCCTCAACGAGATCGTCAGGGGTCCCTTCCAGTCCTGCCGGCTGGGTTACTGGCTGTCGGAGCACGCCAACGGCCGCGGACTTGCGACGCGGGGCGTGCGCGACATCATGAGGGTGGCCTTCGGGGAGCTGTCCCTGCACCGGATCGAGGCCGGCACGCTAGTGCACAACGAACGGTCGCAGCGAGTGCTGGAACGCAACGGATTCGTCCGGTTCGGCCTGGCTCCGGCCTATCTCAAGATCGCCGGGAAGTGGCAGGACCACATCATGTACCAGGCGCTCAGCACCCCCGCAGCCCCAAGCAACGGTCACCCTGAGGAGGGCACCGCATTCGGGTCGTAGCCGAGGATGTCGCCCGGCGCGCAGTCCAGCTCCCGGCAGATCGCGGTGAGGGTGCTGAAACGGATTGCCTTGGCTCGGCCGTTCTTCAGCACCGAGAGGTTGACGATGGTGACCCCGACGCGCTCGGCCAGCTCGGTGAGCGTCATGTTGCGCTCCGCCAGGATGCGGTCGAGGTGGACCGTGATCTGGTGCTGAGGCTCGGTTTCTCTCGCCTTCTTCATACGAGCCCCTCGACCTCGCGACGCAGCTCGGCTCCCTGGCGGAAGACCTCGGCCGCGACTGCGATGGCCAGCCCGGCCAGCAGCGGCGCGAACGTGATGGTTGCGCCCTCGAGGACGTACGGCGCGACAAGCGGGTGTTCCATCACCATCGTGCGGCCCCACCACTCCAGCAGGACCGCAGCCTGGCCGCCGAGGCCGACGACGGCGGCGATGGCGTAGAGCCTGCGGGCGTTCGCAGGGACGAACGGGTCCCCGTGGCGGAGACTGCGCACCAGGAGCAGCAGCAACGCCAGCACGGCAATCGTCAGGAGCGCGCGAAGCACCTCCGACCCGATCAGGCCGAGGCCTTGCGCCAGGCTCGGGTCGTAGACGGCGGCGGTGGACCCGGTCGGGATGGTCAGCTCGATGGCGTCGCCCCTTGTGACTTCGCCGCGATCGCTGAGCGAGGGCAGCCCAGGGGTGGTCTCGATCCGCACGGCCGCAGGGTCGATCGTGACGTCGACTGCGGGGTACTCGCCGAAGATGCTCCCGGTCCCGACACCGAGCGCGCTGGGCCCGAGGAGCGGCTGCACCACTCCGAACACCGTGACGAGCAGGATTGCCCCTGCGAGAACGAGCTCGAGAAACACAGCCGCGGTGCGACTGACACGCGATATGGTCATGGCCACCCTTTATCGATATTCGATGTTATCGACAGACGATAAGCCTTGTGGGGGACCCCGTCAATGACCGGCCGGGACGGACCTGCGATCCAGTGAGGTGCCGCCTGTCAGACTCGGGCCATGACCACGTCCCTGGGTGAGACCTGCCCCTGCGGCAGCGGCGCGTCGTACGGCACCTGCTGCGGGCCGCTGCACGACGGTGCTCCGCCCACGACGGCGGAGGCGCTGATGCGGTCGCGCTACTCGGCGTACGCCTTGGGGCGTCTCGACTACGTGTTCCGCACCTGGCACCCGCGGACCCGGCCCGATGACCTTGCCCCGACGCCTGGTCTCCGCTGGACCGGCCTCGACGTTGTTGCCACCGAGGGCGGCGAACCTGGCGACCAGTCCGGCACCGTCGAGTTCCAGGCGCACTTTCGCACCTCGGCGGGAGAGCAGTCGATGCGCGAGGTCAGCCGGTTCGAGCGGCGCGCCGGCCGGTGGGTGTACGTCGACGGCGACGTGACCTAGTCCGACAACGGACTGGGCGACGGCCGTCCTGGCCTCAGTCGTCCAGCAGCGCCAGCACGCGTCGCGACTGTCGTTCCAGGCTGCCTTCGGGATTGCGAGCATGAGCCGGGTTCCCTGGCAGGAGCATCAGCAGCCAGAACACCGCGAACAGGCGACGGAAGCGCAGCAGCCGGGCTTCCTGCTTCGGGTCGAAGCGCAGGGCGGCCACGAGCTCGTCGACGTCGACCAGGTCGCGCAGTGTGACCGTGACGTGCTCCACGAGATCGGCCACCTCGTACGCCGGGTCGCTCACCCCGGAGTCCTCGAGGTCTACGACCCGGCAGCGTTCACCGTCCCAGATGAAGTTGCCGAGGTTCCCGTCAGCCATGGCGAACACCCGCTCTGCGAGCGGCCCCTCCAGCTCGGTCACGGTCGGGGCCCGCAACCAGCTTCGGGCCGCGTCAAGGGCGGACTCGACCCGCGCGCTGACCGGAGGGTGCGGCTTGTTCGCCCACGGACGCACCGTCGAGATGAGCTCCCGCGGCCCCCAGTGCCGTTCGGGAACGTCCCTGAGCTGCTCGAACGGAACGGCGCAGTGGAGCTCTCGCAGAGCTCGTCCCAGCGCCTGCAGCTCGTCGTTACGCAGCCTGCTCTCGCCCAGGGAGCGACCCGGGACCCGTGACATCACAAGGATCGGCACGCCGTCTGCTGTCGACCGCTCGAGCGGCTTCGGAGCGAGGTCCGAGGCCCAGCGGTCGAGCAGGACCAGGCCGTTCCACTCGCGGTCGGGCTCACCCTTCCCCCAGGAGCGGTACCGCTTCACAACGCGTTCGTCTTCGAGGGTGATCTCGTGGGTGCTTTCGACCATGGCGGCTAAACCTAGCGTCACCAGTAGCGCGGTGAGCCGATTGGCGGCCCCTCGATCGGGCACAGTCGTGACATGGCTGCTGACAGCAAGTCCCTGACCGAGAAGCTCCGCCTGCCCGCCGGCCCGGTGGACCTCGCCGACTACGACGCCCGCGCCAAGCCAGGCTTCAAGGGCAAGAAGGCCGATGGCAAGGCAGCCCTGCAGGAGCTGGACGGCGCACTCTCGGACCTCCAGGAACGGTTGTTCGCCGAGGGGCGCACCGGGGGCAGCCGCAGCGTGCTCCTGGTGCTCCAGGGCATGGACACTGCGGGCAAGGGCGGCGTCATGCGGCACACGGTCGACCTCTTCGACCCGCAGGGCGTGCACATCAAGGCCTTCAAGAAGCCCACCGCGGAGGAGCTCAAGCACGACTTTCTCTGGCGGATCCG
>JBFIWG010000319.1:0-3853 GCA_041606495.1 Nocardioidaceae bacterium | reverse complement strand
TGACCGCCGCCTGGGCCGTGCCCATGCCCATGGATACCGCGAGGATGAAGAAAAGCAATCTGCGCATGGGATGTCTCCTTCGGTGGTGCTTCTCCCGGTGAACGGGTTGGGTGCAGGGCCAGAATCCCACGGCGGGCCGAGGAATCCCGACAGAGGTCGGGTTTCGTGACCAAGGTCCCGGCTCGGTAGCCTGCAGGACACGGATGCGGACATCTCGGCGTGAAAGGGGAACCGATGAGTGAGCGGCTTCGGCCCGGAGACATCGCGTTCCTGGCCAACGAGTCGGCCAGTGCGCCCATGCACAACGCCACCCTCGAGGTGTTCCAGCCTGGAGCCGAGGGCTTCGACTACGAGAAGCTGGTCGGGCTGATCGCCGACCGGGTCGCCTTCGTGCCGCGCTACCGGCAGCGGATCCGCGGGGTGCCGGGGCGGCTGGCCAACCCGATCTGGGTCGACGACGACCACTTCGACCTGACCTACCACGTACGACGGTCCGCGCTCCCGCGCCCGGGCTCGATGGAGCAGCTGCGTGACCTGGTCGCCCGGATCATGTCCCGCCGGCTCGACCAGAACCGCCCGTTGTGGGAGATGTACCTCGTCGAGGGCCTGGAGGATGGACGCTTCGCGATCCTCTCCAAGTCGCACCAGGTCCTGGTCGACGGGATCTCGACCGTCGACATCGGTCAGGTCATCCTCGACGTCGACCCGGCACCCCGGCTGACCTTCCACGACGAGTGGCGGCCCGAGCGCGAACCGAGCTCGCCGGGCCTGGTCGCCGGTGCCGTGAAGGAGACGCTGCGACACCCGAGCCAGGTGCTCGAGACGGCGCGGGGGAACGCCGAGAGCGTCATCCGTCTGGCCGGCAGCACCGGCCGCCGCGCCGCGAACGTCGCCAACGCGCTCGCCAACCGCCGCTCCGCCCCCGAGTCGCCGATCAGCGCCGACCTGTCCGAGCAGCGCCGGTTCGTCACCGTCAAAACCAGCTTCGAGGACTACCGGAAGGTGCGTCGGGTCCACGGCGGCACGGTCAACGACGTCATCCTCGCCACGATCACCGGTGCCATGCGCTCGTGGCTGATGACCCGGGCGGAGTCGGTCCACGGAAGCCGCAACCTGCGGGCGATGGTGCCGATGAGCGTCTTCGACAGCGACCTCGAGCCCACCTCTCTCGGCAGTCAGGTCACCGGGTACCTCCTGAGCCTCCCGATCGGCGAGGCCAGCCCCGTCGTACGACTCCATCAGGTCTCCTACGCGTTGAAGGCGCACAAGGACACCGGCACGGCGGTCGGGGCAGACCGGCTCGCCGACGTCGCCGGTTTCGCGCCCACGACCTTCCATGCCCTGGGCAGCAGGGTGGCCGCCGCCCAGGTGCGGCGCGGGTTCGACCTCGTGGTCACCAACGTCCCCGGACCGCAGTTCCCGCTGTATGCCGCCGGCGCGCAGATGCTCGAGAGCTACCCGGTCCAACCGCTGCTTCCCGGGCACGCGCTGTCGATCGGCGTCACGTCGTACGACGGCGGTGTCTACTTCGGCCTGAACGCCGACCGGGACGCGCTCCCGGACGTGGACGTGCTCGGTCAGTGTCTCACCGAGTCGCTCGACGAGCTCGTCGACAGCGCGAGCGACACCCGTCCCCGCGCACCACGGGGTCGCAAGAAGACGAAGGCGGAAGGGTCAACGACATGAGCGCTCGGGTCTACCTGCCGTGCACGCTGAGGCTGCTGCGGGAGTACGTCACGGCCGGCGGGATCGGCCCGGCTCCGTTCGCGGCCCACGCCGTGACCGACGCGTTGAAGGCTGCCTACGCCGACGGTGACGAGGAGGAGTGGGAGTACGCCGCCATGGCGGCCGCCGCGGAGGACTCGCTAGCCCTCATCGGCGACGACGACCGTCCGCGTCGCGTGGTGGTCGTAGCCGAGGTCGGGACGGTGATCGCAGCGGACGAGCCCGGCTACCCGACCCTCGTCGAGGTGGTCGACGTCGTGCCGACCAGGCTCGTCGTCGCGGTCCATGTCGACGCGGCCGCCGCGGAGGACGACGTCGCGGCTGCTGCGGCCGTCTGGGAGCAGGCTGACGCCGGCGACGAGGATGCCCAGGGCGTGGTCGAGCGGTGCATGCGCCACGAGCTCGGCTGGTACGCCACCCAGGAGATCAGCGACCTGCTCGAGGACTGAGGGTGATGGGTCGGTGCTGGTCCAGTTGACTTGGGGGTAACCCGGGACGTCTGACACGATCGGATCCATGGACGCGATCACCTACCCCCCGGCTCCCGTGAACGAGCCGAACCTCAGCTACGCACCCGGCACCCAGGAGCGGGCCGCACTCGAGCTCGAGCTCAAGCACCAGGAAGGCCAGCAGGTCGACTTCACCGCCACCATCGGCGGCAAGAAGAAGATGGGCGGTGGCGCGGAGATCCGCGTCGTCCAGCCCCACGACCACCAGCACGTCCTCGGGGTGCTGAAGAACTCCACGCAGGCTGACGCGAAGGCAGCCATCGCCGCCGCTCAGGAGGCCGCCCCGGCGTGGCGCGCGATGCCGATGGACGAGCGGGCCGCGATCCTGCTCAAGGCCGCCGACCTGCTCGCCGGTCCGTGGCGGCAGCGGCTGAACGCCGCGACCATGCTCGGCCAGTCCAAGACCGCCTTCCAAGCGGAGATCGACTCGGCCTGCGAGCTGATCGACTTCTGGCGGTTCAACGTCCATTTCGCCAAGCAGATCGTGTCCGAGCAGCCGATCGCCAACTCCCGCGGCGTGTGGAACCGCAGCGACCACCGGCCGCTCGAGGGGTTCGTCTACGCGATCACCCCGTTCAACTTCACCGCCATCGCCGGCAACCTGCCCACGGCACCCGCCCTGATGGGCAACACGGTGATCTGGAAGCCGTCCCCGACCCAGCAGGCGGCGGCGCACCTGACCATGGAGCTCCTCGAGGAAGCGGGCATGCCGCCTGGCGTGATCAACATGCTTCCGGGCGACGGCCTGGACGTGTCGGCGGTCGCCCTGAAGCACCCCGACCTGGCGGGCATCCACTTCACCGGGTCCACCCCGACGTTCCAGCACCTGTGGGCGACGGTCGGCGAGAACATCGCGTCGTACCGCTCCTACCCGCGCATCGTCGGCGAGACCGGCGGCAAGGACTTCATTGTCGCCCACGCCTCCGCGGACCCGGACGTCCTGCGCGTGGCGATGCTGCGCGGCGCGTTCGAGTTCCAGGGGCAGAAGTGCTCCGCGGCCTCGCGTGCCTACGTGTCGCGGTCGGTGTGGAAGAAGATGCGCGACGACTTCGTCGCCGAGGTCGAGGCCATCTCGATGGGCGACGTCACCGACCTGTCGAACTTCATGGGTGCCGTCATCGACGACCGTGCCTTCGACAAGCACAAGAAGGCGATCGCCCGGGCGAAGCGCTCCAAGACTCTCGACGTGATCGCCGGCGGGAAGGTCGACGACTCGGAGGGCTACTTCGTGCGCCCGACCGTGATCGAGGGCAGCGACCCGACCGACGCGATCTTCGCGACCGAGTACTTCGGTCCGATCCTGGCCGTGCACGTCTTCGAGGACCGCGACTTCGAGGCGGTCGTGGAGCAGATGGAGTCGTTCGCGCCGTACGCCCTGACCGGCGCGATCATCGCCCAGGACCGTCGCGTGGTGGACTGGGCCCGGGAGGCCCTCCGCTTCGCCGCCGGCAACTTCTACATCAACGACAAGCCCACGGGCGCGGTGGTGGGCCAGCAGCCCTTCGGCGGCGGGCGGGCGAGCGGCACGAACGACAAGGCGGGCAGCGGGCTGAACCTGCTCCGCTGGGTCTCGGCGCGGACGATCAAGGAGACGTTCAATCCGCCGCACGACTACCGGT
>JBFIWG010000318.1:0-3864 GCA_041606495.1 Nocardioidaceae bacterium | reverse complement strand
GGAACTGTGCAGCAATGTGGCGACGTGATGCGCCCAGCGCCCTTCGGAGCCCGATCTCGCCGACCCTCTCCATGACCGACACGAGCGTGACGTTGGCGATTCCGATGGCGCCGACCAGCAGCGACACGCCCCCTAGCATCAGGAAGAGGACGTCCAGGTCGCTGGAGATCCCGGCACGGACCCGTTGTGGCTGCTCCGGCGAGGCGACCTTGAGCCCGTCGGGTGCGTCCGGCCGGAGCGCGAACGGGACCTGCTTGGACAACAGCGTCGCGGCGCCGATCTGGGTCTCCACGACGACGAACTCGGGCGCCGCGAGCTGGTAGAGCGAGCGTGCCGTCCCCTCCGGGATGATGACGGCGCTGAGCAGGCTGTGCTGCCGCTCGACACTGTCGAGGATCCCGATGACGAGGAACGGCTCGTCCCCGATGGTGACCGCCGGAAGCCCGTCCGCGGTGCGGATGCCGAGCCGCTCTGCTGCGTTGGCGCCCAGCACTGCCACCTTCTCCTGTCGGTCCGAGTGCCCCTGGTCGGGGAAACGACCTGTACTCAGCCGCGCCCGGACCGCGTCGTACAGGTCGGGAGAGGCGGCCTCGACAGCCAGCTTGAAAGTGGTGCGACGGGTCGGGTCCTCCACGGGGGACCCGGTGACCAGGGCCCGGCCGACGTCGACCGTGCTCAGCGTGCCGGCGGCCACGACCCCGTTCAGGCCCTCGATCCGTTCCGACGCCTGCCACGGGAGGGCGTTGGAAGGTCTTCCTTCGGCGGCCGGAAGAGAAGAGACGGTGATCTCGGTGGCGGCCAGCTCGTCGAACCGCCCGATGATCTGGTTGCCGGCTGTACGCGAGAGCCCGAGCGTCGCGACGAGGGCGGCGAGGCCGATCGTGGTGCCCAGGATGGTCAGCGCCATGCGCCCCGGGCGCGAGAACATCCCGGCGAACGACTCGAACACCAGATCGCGGGGAGACATGCGCGAGTCCTGCGGCGGTCGTCCGCCGGTCACCGGCTCCGTCTTCGTCGCGGTCATGCCGCACCGCCGATCTGGCCGTCGACGATCCGGACCTGCCGGTCCGACCAGGCGGCGACGCTCGGGTCGTGCGTGATCATCATGATGGTCAGGCCCGCTTGGTGCAGCGTTCCGAGCAGCTCGAGGATCCCCGTCGTCGTGTGCGAGTCGAGGTTGCCCGTCGGCTCGTCGCACAGCAACAGCCTCGGCCGGTTCATCACCGCCCGGGCGATGGCGACCCGCTGTCGCTGACCGCCGGACAGCCGGGTTGGCAGGGAGTCCGCGCGGTCCTCGAGACCGACCGACGCCAGGGCCTCACGTGCGCGCTCGACGCGTCCGCTGCGCCCGGTGCGTCCGTAGACCTCGGACAACATCACGTTCTCGAGCACGGTTCGGTAGGCCAGCAGGTGGAAGGACTGAAAGATGAAGCCGATGTCCCGGCTGCGCAGCCCAGCCCGCCGACGGTCGCTGAGCTCCCCGACGTCGACCCCGTCGAGCCAGTAGCGGCCTCGGCTGGGCTTGTCGAGGCAGCCGACGATGTTGAGCAGGGTCGTCTTCCCCGAGCCGGAGGCACCGACCACCGCCACCCGCTCCCCCGCCTGCACCTCCAGATCGACCTCGCGCAACGCCGGCAGTACGGCGTCCACGCCGTAGCTGCGGCTGATCCCGGCGAGCCGGATCATGGGTTGCGACACCTCAGCCACCTCGCCGCTTGCTCTCGAACCCGATGACCACCAGGTCGCCTTCGACGAGCGCTCCCTCGGTCGGGGTCACGCTGACGTAGCCGTCGGCCGACATCCCGGTCTGCACCGGAACGTACTCCGTCGTCCCGTCCACAGACTTCTGCACGCGTGACCCTCCGTCGGGTCCCATCGAGACGGCGCTGACCGGCACCGTCAGCTGCGGGGTCCTGGTCGACCGGATCGGGATCGTGACCCGCACCGACGCGCCCACCAGGGCCGGCGGCGGGTCCGCCACAGTCACCCGGAAGGCGACGTGGAAGCTGTCTGCCCCATTCGTCCCCGGCCGGTCCGCTACGGAGGTGACCCGCCCGGAGGCGTTGATCCCGAGGGCCGGCTCATCGAGAAGGACCTTGGCGCCGCGCCGTACGCGGGCGGCCTGCTCCACCGGCAAGAAGCCGTCGAGGACCACCGTGGAGCCCGTGACCGTCAGCACCGTTCCTTCCGGCGTCTCGCCGACCCTGGCGGGCAGCCCGTCGACGCGGACCGGTGTGCGCGGCACGAAGATGATCTCGTCCGCGGGGAGCTGCACCCCGTCCTCCGCCCGGGCGCCGGCCACGAGCTCGGCCTCGAGGGGGCGTGCCTCGGCCAGCGCAGCCGCCGTGGCCACAAGCGGTTCGTAGCCGTGCTTCCGGTAGAGCGCGGCCACCGCGGATCCGGTGGCCGCGTCGTAGGAGCCGTCCACCGAACCGGGGTCGAAGCCCGCCTTGCGCAGACCGCGTTCCAGCTGGAGGACGTCCGGCCCGGACATGCCGGGTCCGAGGTCGCGGAACGCCGGCTGGGCCCCGTCGAACACGAAGACCGGCCGGCCGGACACCGTCAGGAGCACCTTGCCCGCGGACACCACGACGCCCTGCCGCGGCAGGGTGGTGATGACCTGCTCTCCCGACTTCAGCCCGGACTGCGTCGTAGTGAGCTTCCGCGGCGACCCGTAGTGCGCCGTCCCCCGAGTGACGACCTTGGAGGCGAGGATCTTCTCCTCGACCTCGACCAGGATCGGGGACGGCTGCGGCGGTGCCGTCCGTGCGGCGGCTTCGGCGGGCGAACGGATCTGCTGCACGGCGACCCAGGTGGCCACGGAGGACACCAGCACCGCGGCGGCCATCAGGATGACCAGGCTCCGACGTCTCATCGCTCACTCTTTCGTGGAGAGGGACAGCCGCGTCGGCGCGTTGCGCGCCACGGCACGGCATCAGGTTGGCAGCCACTGCCTGACGCCCTGCTGAACGAGCTGTGGCCCGTCGTCAGGTGGGATTCAGCCTCCTCCTGCTCTCATGGTTCGCGCCCACAACGCCTCAGGAGGACACAGTGTCGACGACTCCCGCGCCCCGCTCCGCTGCTCCCCGGCACCGCGTCGCCACCGGACTGCTCTCGGCGACCGCCCTGATGGCCGTCGCGTCCTGTGGCGCGGCCGCACCCACCGCTAAGTCGGCGAGCAAGGACAAGGAGCTGCCCGGCATCAAGGAGTTCGGGCTCACCGAGGTCGAGTTCACCGAGCACATCGACAAGACCCAGGCTCTGATCGCCTCCTGCATGGCCGACGCCGGCTTCGAGTACATCCCCGTCGACGTGAAAACCGTCGAGGCCGCACAGGCACGGGTCCGCATGGACCCCGGCTACACACGACTGTCGTACAAGCAGAAGTGGGGTCTCGGCGTGACCACCCGGTTCGACAACCCGGTCCGCGACGTCGGCCTTGGCCCGAACCTCGACATCTGGCAGAGCCTTCCGGAGGCGGACCAGGAGGCGTACGCCCGCACCCTGTGGGGCGAGGACCATGACGCGGACTTCGTTTTCACCTTCGACGAGGAGGACTTCTCCAGCACCGGGGGCTGCACCCGAGAGGCCGTCGCCAAGGTGTTCACCAAGGCCCAGCTCAAGGGGACGTACAACAACCCAAAGGACGTGCTTGTCGAGTCCGACCCTCGGATCCAGAAGGCGAACGCGGCATGGTCGGAGTGCATGCACGCGCACGGCTACGAGTACGAGGACGACCAGGACGAGATCATCGAGGAGTACGCAGAGCGGCTCGACGAGCTCACCGGAGGCGACGACCCAACGACGCTGACCGGCGCCCGGGCCGAGGCACTTGCCAAGCTGCAGCAGGAAGAGATCGAGGTC
>JBFIWG010000317.1:0-3923 GCA_041606495.1 Nocardioidaceae bacterium | reverse complement strand
GAGTCACCAGCTTCAGCTCGCCGGTGCCCTCAATGAGCGGCACCCGGACGATCTCGGTCCCACGCAGTGCCACCATCGTGCCGAACTCACGGTCCCGGACAGCGGCGATCGCCTGCAGACCGAACCTGGTGGCCAACCACCTGTCGAACGCCGTCGGCGTCCCACCACGCTGCACGTGCCCGAGTACGACGGCCCGAGCCTCCTTGCCGGTCCGGTCCTCGATCTCCTTGGCCAGCCGGTCGCCGATCCCGCCGAGCCGGACGTGGCCGAAGGCGTCGCGCTCGCCGCTCTGCAGCGTCATGTCGCCGCCCGCTGCGGGAACCGCACCCTCGGAGACGACCACGATCGGCGAGTAGTTGGTCTCGAACCGGGACTCGACGTGCTTGCAGACCTCATCGATGTCGAAGGGCTGCTCGGGGATCAGCACGATGTTGGCGCCGCCGGCCATGCCGGAGTGCAGCGCGATCCAGCCTGCGTGCCGCCCCATCACCTCGACCACGAGCACCCGGTGGTGCGACTCGGCCGTGGTGTGCAGCCGGTCGATGGCCTCCATCGCGATGTTGACCGCGGTGTCGAACCCGAACGTGAAGTCCGTGCCGCTGAGGTCGTTGTCGATCGTCTTGGGCACACCGACGACGTTCACGCCGAGGTCGGACAGCTTTGTGGCGACACCGAGAGTGTCCTCGCCGCCGATGGCGATCAGCGCGTCGACGCCGGACGAGGCGAGGTTCTCCTTGATCTTCTCGACGCCGCCGTCGATCTTGAACGGGTTGGTCCGCGACGACTTCAGGATGGTCCCGCCGCGGGGCAGGATCCCACGGACCTGCTCGACACCGAGCGGGACCGTGATGCCCTCGAGCGGACCACGCCACCCGTCGCGGAAGCCGACGAACTCGTAGCCGTACTCGTGGACACCCCGACGCACAACGGCTCGGATGACCGCATTCAGTCCGGGGCAGTCCCCGCCACCGGTCAGCACTCCCACGCGCATGGATTCACTCCTTCAAGTGGTGTTGGTCTGAGCCTAGCGATGACCGGTCAGGAGGCAACGGCGGTCTTGGATCGTTCCACCACGTGGATCGACCACTAGGGTCTGGCCCATGACTTTCTCGATCGTGGGCCGCTCCGAGGACGGCCAGACCTGGGGCGTCGCGGTCGCCTCCAAGTTCCTCGCCGTGGGGTCGGCCGTCCCTGCGGCGGTCGCCGGGATCGGTGCGATCGCCACCCAGGCCGACGCGAACGTCGCGTACAAGGGCCTCGCCCTCGCGCACATGGACGAGGGCGCCACCGCTGAGGTCGCCCTCGCCTCGCTGCTCGAGGAGGACGATGGCCGCGAACACCGGCAGGTCGGCATCGTCGACGTCGATGGTGGCGCCGCCACGCACACCGGTGCTGAGTGCTTCGACTGGGCGGGCGGCATCGCCGAGCACAACGTCGCCATCCAGGGCAACATCCTCGCCGGGCCCGGGGTCGTCGAGGCGATGAAGTCGGCGTGGGACGCGAGCCGTGATGAACAGGACCTCGCACGCCGCCTGCTCGATGCGCTCGTTGCCGGGGACCGCGCCGGAGGGGACAGTCGCGGCCGTCAGTCGGCAGCGCTGCTCGTGGTCCGTGAGGGCGCAGGGTACGGCGGTGGCGACGACGTCGCGGTCGACCTTCGGGTCGACGACCACACCGACCCGTGCACCGAGCTGGGTCGCCTTCTCGACCTCAACGACCTGTACCTCACCGCCTCCACCGACCACGAGAAGGTCGCGCTCACTGGTGAGCTGCAGGACGAGCTCGACGACCGCGCCCGCCGGCTCGGACACAAGGACTTCACCGCTTGGGTCGGCACCGAGAACTACGAGATGCGCGTGGGTGAGGACTTCGTCGACCAGCGCGTGCTCCGGATCCTGCGGGAGGCGTCCCCGGCGTGAGCGTGCTGGCGATCCACGCGGGCACGACCGGTGTCGCCGCGGTCGTCGTCACCGTCGACGGCTCCATCGCCGCGCGGGGCTTCCACCCGGTCGAGCAGCATGCCCCGCGACCCAGCTGGGTCGAGCAGTCGGCCGACGAGATCTGGCGGGCAGCGGTCGCCGCGACCCGGTCCGCCGTGTCCGAATACCGGGGTGCGGGCGGTCCGGAGCTGCGAGCCATCGGGATCACCAACCAGCGAGACGCGGTCGTGCTCTGGGACCGCGAGACGCTCGGCACTCCCAGACCAGTCATCGGCGGCCAGGACCGTCGTACTGCCGGGGTCTGCGCCTCGCTGCGTGACCACGAGGGCCGGATCCGGGAGATCACCAGGCGACGTCTCGAGCCCGGTCTCGTGGGGCCGACGCTGAGGTGGCTGGCCGAGCACGAGGCGAACACGTGGGCGCTGGTCCAGTCCGGTCGGTACGCGATCGGCACGGTCGAGTCCTACCTCGTCGCGCGAATGACGCGCGGCACCTGGCACGTCACCGACGTCGCGAACGCTGCGCGCAGTCTCCTTTTCGACCTCTCGCGGCGCTGCTGGTCGGCCGAGATGTGCGAGCTGTTCGGGGTACCGCGCGACGCGCTGCCTGAGATCGTGCCGTCCTGGGGACGCGTCGGCACCTCCGAACCACGCTCCTTCGCCGGCCTGGAGCTGCCCATCGCCGGGATCGCCGCAAATCTGCCTGCGGCGCTGGTCGGGCATGCCTGTCTCGCTCCCGGCCAGGCCGTCTACGGCACCGACGTCTTCGCCTGCACCGGGCCGGAGCTGCTGCGCGACGATCGTCTGCTGGCCACGGCAGCGTGGTCGTCGCCGGACGAGGCGATGACCTATGCGGTCCAGAGCGGTGAGCCAACGGCTTTGCGTCCGGTGGTGACGGCGCTGTCCGTCGACGCCTCTGCGGACGACCAGCACTGCCAGTCGCTGGCCGACCGCTTCGGCGTACCGGTGGAGCGCACGCAGACCACGGATGCTGCCGCGGTGGGAGCGGCGCATCTTGCCGGGCTCGGTGTTGGGTTGTGGGAGTCGACCGACGCGCTACGCGAGCTGCGTCGCCTGGACGGCCGGTTCGAACCCCACGCCTGACGACGCTCAGTCCTTGCTTTCCAAGCGGCGCAGCTTCTCGGCCGCTGCCTGGCGCTCGTCCCGGGCCTCGTCGAACGCTTCTTTGGCGGACTCCCGTTTCGCCTCCGCGCTGCTGAGCTCCTCGTCGGTCGCCTCGAGCTGGTGCTCCGCCTCCGCGACGCGGTGCCGCAGCTCCTCCAGCTCGGCCTGCAGCTGGAGCGCCCGCGCCTCGAGCTTCGACACCTTGGTCTCGGCCTTGCCCAGCTTCTTCTCGGCCGCGGCCAGCTCGGCGTCGGACTCGGCCAGACCGCGGGTCGCCTCCTCGATCGCCTTCGTATCGTCGGGTACGACGGTCAGCGTCGGTCGCGGCTTGGTCACCGGCAGAGCCGATCGCCCCACCGCCTCTGGCATCGCCACCGCACCGTCAAGGTCCACCGGCCCGACCCCGGTGGCCGCCAGCGGCTGGGTCAGCAGACCTGAACGCACCGCGGCTGCGGCCCCCTCGTCGACCATCGCGGCGTGAAGGGTCTGCTGCACCTGGTCCGCGACGGAGTCACCGATCTTGTGACCGAGCTGGGCCGCCAGTGCCCGGGCCTGCGTCGTGACGGCCGCGGTGAGCTGGCGGCGCTGCTTGCCCAGCTCTCTCAGCGCGTCGCCGGAGAGGTTCTCCTGGGCCTGCCGCAGCGACTCCCCCAGGGTGAGCACCTGCTCCATCTGGTCCGCCTCGTGACGGACCAGCATGTTGACCACCCACGCGGCGAGGGCCGGCTTCGCCAGACGCTTGACGGCTTCGGCGAGCGGCTTGTCACCGTCGGCCTTGGCCTTCTTCGCCTCGTCGTTGCGGGCAGCGATGAACTCATCGGGCGTCAGGGCATACAGCGAGTCCGCCACGACCTCGAGG
>JBFIWG010000316.1:0-3932 GCA_041606495.1 Nocardioidaceae bacterium | reverse complement strand
CGGGACCCGATGCGCTGGCACTGCCAGGCCCGCTCCGGCTTCCCGGGCGTGGAGGCAGGTCAAGCGCGGCCCGATGGCCACAACAGGTCACTGTGCGCGCGTACGGCTCCCCGACCGCCAGTACGACGACCACAACCGGTCAGCGTGACCCGATACGGCCTTGCGCCGCCCGCCTGTCACGGGGCCTCGGGACCCGATGCGCTGGCACTGCCAGGCCCGCTCCGGCTTCCCGGGCGTGGAGGCAGGTCAAGCGCGGCCCGATGACCACAACAGGTCACTGTGCGCTCGTACGGCTCCCCGTGCGCCGGAACGACGACCACAACAGGTCAGTGTGACCCGATGCGGCCCCGCCCCGATCCGCCCCGCAGCAGAGGCGGGTGCACCCGCGCCGGCTCACCAGACGTTCTTCGGCGGCTCCTGCTCGCCCTTCGGACGGTCCTGTGGCTGCTCGCCGGGAGGCTGACCCGGCTGACCGCCCTGCGACGGCTGGCTGCCCTGTGGCGGCTGGCCGGGCTGCTGACCGTAGGGACCGGACTGGCCGCCGTACTGGCCCGGCTGCTGACCGTAGGGCCCGGGCTGGCCGTACTGACCGGGCTGCTGACCGTACGGCGCGTTCGGGTATCCGCCGTAGCCGCCCCCGGGGAAGCGCTTCGGGGAGAACCACTGGTTCGAACCCCCCGCGAAGAGCAGCACGACCACGGCCATCGCGGCCAGGGTGTGCAGCACGCCGACGGGGAAGGAGGCAATCGAGAACAGCGCGGTGATGCCGGCAGAGATCGCCAGCGTGATTCGAGCCCAGTTGGCGCGCCGGAACGCGAAGACTGCGAGCACGACGGCCGAGATGCTCCAGAAGAGCACCACGGCGCTGACGACCCAGAGCGCGGCGACGATGTCGTTCGCCGAGATGTTGAGCTGGTCGAAGCCGGGCTGTTGCCGCACCTGGTCGACGAACTGGTCCGGAGCCACGAGGATCACGAGATCGATGAGGAGGAAACCGGCGATGGTCAGGCCCGAGAAGACCCAGGTGAGCCAGGCGGCCAGGGTCACCGTGGTGGGGCGCTTGTCCGGGTCGCTGGCCTGGGGGTAGCCGGGGTAGCCGGCGTACTGGCCCTGCTGCTGGTACGACGGCGGCGCCCAACCGGGAGGCGGTCCCTGCTCTCCGGGCGGCTGCTGACCCGAAGAAGCTTGCTGCCCCGACGGCTGGCCCGAAGATGGCTGGCCGTAGGTGGGCGCGGAGGGCGGCTGGTTCGACGTACCGAATCCCTCGGTGGGCGGCGGCAGCGGGCGGTCCGATCCCTCGGGCATCCGCGGCCACTGACCTCCGCGATCGTCACCAGTGTCGTTGGGGCGGTCGGACGACAAGGCGGTGCCTTCCTTCTGTCTCGGCGGTTCGGGAGTCGGGGTGCCGTTGAACCAGTCCCGGGCGGGCTTGGTCCACAGCAACATGGCGGCGAACCCGATCATGATCGGCAGGAAGCCGCCGCCGAGCGGCGCGGTGAGCATGATCGCGACGGCCGCGACGGTGAACCCGATCCGCGCGGCGTTGTTGCGTTGCAGGACGTAGATTGCGAGCACCAGCGCGATCGCCGCGGCGGCTCCGGTGAAGAGCATCAGCACGCGGAGGATCTCCACCACCTGAGCGATGTCCAGCCCCAGTCCGCTGCCGGGCGGCGTGGCCAGGAACTCCTCGATACTCTCGCGGACCTCCACGGACCTGATCTGGGACATCGAGTCGAACAGGGTCAGGACCAGCAGCGCGGAGCCGACGACGGCAACCCAGGCCGCCATGGTCACCTGGCTGGGGCGCGCACCAGTCTTGGAGTCACTCATAGACACATTGCATCATGCGGGCAAAAGCGATCGGGCAGGCTGCCTCCTAAGGGACCGGGCGCCCTCAGCCGAGCGGCGCCGCGGTGTAGCCCTGACGAACTACACGCTCTGACGAAATCCGACAGAGATATCGGACAAAACCGACCTACCGGAGACGAGCCCGAGCAAGCGCGTCGCTGCTCAGGCATGCTTGGACGTGCGCGAGGGTGGGATCCCGAACGCACGGACTTTCTCCGGAGGCACCCGGCGCCTCACCCCCCACGAAGCCGGTACAGACGAAGGCCCGGACGCTGAAGAAGCGTCCGGGTCTTCGTCGTGGAACGGGGTCTACCTCACGCCGCGGCGGGAACCGGCCTCAGCGAGAGACCGTCGCCACCCTCGGCCACGTCGACCACGACCTCGGTCCCGTCAAGCACCTCGCCGGCGAGGAGCAGGCGGGCGAGCGGGTCACCGATGGCGCTCTGCACGAGCCTGCGGAGGGGGCGGGCGCCGTACGACGGGTCGTAGCCGGTCCTGCTCAGCCAGCCGTGGGCCTCCTCGGTGACGGTGACGCTGATCCGGCGCACCGAGAGCCGACGGTTGAGCTCGGCAATCTGCAGGTCCACGATGTGCGAGAGCTGGTCCTGGGTGAGGGCGTCGAACATGACGACCTCGTCCAGACGGTTCAGGAACTCGGGCTTGAACGACTGCCGGACCACGCTCATCACCGAGTCGCGCTTCTTCTCCTGGTCCAGCGTGGGATCGACCAGGAAGTGCGAGCCCATGTTGGAGGTCAGGATCAGCAGCGTGTTGCGGAAGTCGACGGTGCGGCCCTGCCCGTCGGTGAGGCGTCCGTCGTCGAGCACCTGGAGCAGGATGTCGAACACCTCGGGATGCGCCTTCTCGACCTCGTCGAGCAGCACCACGCTGTAGGGGCGACGGCGCACCGCCTCGGTGAGCTGGCCGCCCTCCTCGTAGCCGACGTAGCCGGGCGGCGCGCCCACGAGCCGGGCGACGCTGTGCTTCTCGGAGTACTCGCTCATGTCGATCCGCACGATCGCCCGCTCGTCGTCGAACAGGAAGTCCGCGAGCGACTTGGCCAGCTCGGTCTTGCCGACACCGGTCGGGCCCAGGAACAGGAACGAGCCAGTGGGCCGGTTGGGGTCGGAGATGCCGGCGCGGGACCGCCGCACGGCGTCGGAGACGGCCTCGACCGCGGGACGCTGCCCAATCAGCCTCTTGCCGATCTCCTCCTCCATCCGCAGCAGCTTGGCGGTCTCACCCTCGAGCAGCCGGCCGGTCGGGATGCCGGTCCAGGCCTCGATGACCTCGGCGATCTCCTGCGCACCGACCTCCTCGCGGACCATCGGCTCAACGGACTCCTCGTCCTCGGCCGCGGCCTCGAGCTCCTTCTCCAGCGAGGGGATCTCGCCGTACAGGATCCGCGAGGCCTCACCGAGGTCGCCCTCGCGCTGGGCCCGGTCCGCCTGCGAGCGCAGCGTGTCGATCTGCTCGCGCAGCTCACCGACCCGGTCCAGGGCGTGCTTCTCCCGGTCCCAACGAGCCTCGAGGCCACGCAGCGTCTCCTCGCGGTCGGCGATGTCGGCGCGTAGCTTCTCCAGCCGGTCCTTGGAGGCCTCGTCGGTCTCGCGGGCGAGCGCGAGCTCCTCCATCTTCATCCGGTCCACGGAGCGCCGGAGCTCGTCGATCTCGACCGGGCTGGACTCGATCTCCATCCGCAGCCGCGACGCGGACTCGTCGATCAGGTCGATCGCCTTGTCCGGCAGCTGCCGCCCGGTGATGTAGCGGTCCGACAGCATCGCCGCCGCGACCAGCGCTGCGTCGGAGATGGTCACCCGGTGGTGGGCTTCGTACTTCTCCTGCAGGCCGCGCAGGATCGCGATGGTGTCCTCGACCGAGGGCTCACCGACGAAGACCTGCTGGAAGCGTCGTTCGAGGGCGGGGTCCTTCTCGATGCGCTCGCGGTACTCGTCGAGCGTCGTCGCGCCGATGCAGTGCAGGTCGCCCCGGGCCAGCGCGGGCTTGAGCATGTTGGCCGCGTCGACCGCGCCCTCCGCGCCGCCGGCGCCGACGAGCGTGTGCAGCTCGTCGATGAACAGGAT
>JBFIWG010000315.1:0-3941 GCA_041606495.1 Nocardioidaceae bacterium | reverse complement strand
CTGCTGTCGCGGCGTCTGGTCGTCGGCGTCATTGCGTTGGTCGTGCTGATCGCCCTGGTGGCTCTGGGAGTCGGCGTGGCTCGGGCACCCGGGGAGCGGCAGGCCCTGAACCGCTGCGCCGAGAGGGCGAGCGCCAGCGTCGAGAAGGCCGAACGCCGGATGGCAAGCCTCACCAGCTACCTCGCCGGAAGCCTCGTGGGTGCGCCACCGCTGCTGAGCGCCAGGCTGATCGGCCTGATCAGTCAGGAGGCGAGTGGTCAGCGGCAGCCTGTCGAGGCAGCTCTGAGGACCTGCCGCGACATCGAGGTGTGGCCTCTCAACGGCAGCAACCGGGACGTGCGGGCGGCGTACATCGCCTTCCTCGAGGCCGAGAGCGACCGGCTGGAGGCGATCACCGCCGACGGCTCGAAGTTCTTCACCGGGTACGACGAGGTGCGCACCCGCGCCCTGGCCGCGGAGGCGCTCCTGTCACCGTGATGCGACGGGGAACCTGCGCCAGAGGTCGGTCCACGCAACGCCGATCTCGCCGAACATCTCCCGCAGCAGCGGCAACCCGATCCCCACCACGGTGTGCGGGTCGCCCTCGATGCCTCGGACGAACGCGCCTCCGAGGCCGTCGAGGGTGAACGCCCCGGCCACGCGGAGCGGCTCCCCGGTCGTGACGTACGCGTCGATCTCCTCGTCGCTCAGGTCGGCGAAGTGCACCCTGGTGTCCGCGGACCTCGCGATCTCGCGGCCGGAGGCGGTGTCGATCAGGCAGTGACCGGTGTGCAGCACGCCGGCGCCTCCGCGCATGGCCCGCCAGCGTCGGCGCGCCTCGTCGGCGTCGGCCGGCTTGCCATGGATAGCGCCGTCGAACTCGAGCACGGAGTCGCAGCCGATCACCATGGCGTCCTCCAGTCCCGCGGCGACCGCCCGCGCCTTCAGCCTGGCGAGCTCGACCGCCAGCGCCGTCGGGTCATCGAAGGTCACCTGCGACTCGTCGACACCGGAGACCACCACCTCCGGTTCGACGCCGGCACTGCGCAGCGTGGCCAGCCGAGCGGGGGAGGCGGACGCCAGGACCAGCCGTGCGGTCACGAGATCCGGCCCAGTGCCGCACGCAGCGGGTCCAGGCCGAGCGACCCGAGATCCAGCGCGGCGCGGTGGAAGGCCTTGAGGTCGAACGCGTCGCCCATGCGTGCGCGGGCCTCGTTGCGGGCCTGCAGCCAGATCCGCTCGCCGACCTTGTACGACGGAGCCTGACCCGGCCAGCCCAGGTAGCGCTTGACCTCGAAGACGATGAACGGGTCATCCATCCGGCAGTGCTGGCGCAAGAACTCCAGGCCCAGCTCTGGCGTCCATCGCTCACCGGGGTGGAAGCCGAACGGGTTGTCCCGGGGGACCTCCAGCTGCAGGTGCATGCCGATGTCGATGATCACCCGCGCGGCGCGGAAGCCCTGCGCGTCGAGCATCCCCATCCGGTCGCCTGGGTCGTCGAGGTAGCCGAGGTCCTCCATCAGCCGCTCGGCGTACAACGCCCATCCCTCGCCGTGCCCGGAGACCCAGCACATCAGCCGCTGCCAGCGGTTCAGGCTCTCGGTGCGGTACGCGGTCTGGCCGACCTGGAGGTGATGGCCCGGGACCCCCTCGTGGTAGACCGTGGTCACCTCGCGCCACGTGGAGAAGTCGTTGATGCCGTCCGGCACGGCCCACCACATCCGGCCGGGTCGCCGGAAGTCCTCGCTGGGGCCGGTGTAGTAGATGCCGCCGTCGTTGGTCGGGGCGATCCGGCACTCGATCCGGCGGATCGGCTCGGGGATGTCGAAGTGCACGTCGGCCAGCTCGCTGACCGTCCGGTCGGCCAGCTCCTGCATCCACCCCCGGAAGGCCTCCTTGCCGGCGATCCGACGGGACGGGTCGGCGTCGAGGGCCGCGACCGCGTCGTCCACGGACCCGCCGGGCACGATCTGGCCGGCCACGGCGGCCATGTCGTCCTCGATGCGCTTGAGCTCCTGCCAGCCCCACGCGTAGGTCTCCTCGAGATCGACGGTGGCGCCGAGGAAGTAGCGGGACCCGAGGGAGTAGCGGTCGCGACCCACGGCCTCGACCTCTCGTCCCCGGGGAGCAAGGTCCTTCTCCAGGAACCGGCCGAGCTCCGCGAACGCCTCGGTGGCGGTGAGCGCGTGCAGGTCCAGCTGCGCCCGCAGCGATCCGTCGATCCCTGACGCCTCGACCATGGAGGTGAAGACGTTGCCGCCCTCGCCCTCCTGGCCGGTCCAGGCCCGGACCTGCGCGGCGACCTCAGTGAGCTGGCGTCGGGGCGAGACGTGGCCGGCGTCGGCCGCCTTCAGCAGCGTGGCCCGGTAGCCCTCCAACGTAGTAGGTACGGCGGCCAGCCTCGCGTCGATCCGGGCCCAGGCCTCCTCGCCTTCGGTGTCCATCAGGTCGAACACCTGACGAACCTCGTGCAGCCCGCTGGTGATGACCGAGACCTCCGACTGCGGGATGCCGGCGTCGTACATCTCGATCTCGAGGCCGAGCCGTTCGAGGAAGGCGTCCTGGGCCACCTGCTCCCGCTCGTCCGACGGTGTCGCCTTGGCCGCCGCGGCGTGAGCGGACCGGGTGCGTGCGTCGCGGGCCGCGAAGCCTTCGGGGGAGAGGTCGGTCAGCCGGTCGTCGTGCCCGCTGATGCCGAGATAGGTGGCGGTGATCGGGTCGAGGGCCGCATAGTCGTCGACGTAGGTCTCCGCGATAGCGTCGACCGGACGCGGGGCCGGGCTCGTGTTGGCGTCAGTCACGGCGCCACCCTAGTAGGCACAGGCGGTGGGATGAGCTGGTTCGTCACGGCCCTCGTGTGGCTGGTCAGCCGGGCTGCCGTGCTCTGGCTGTTCTTCGGTCGGGAGTCCTGGGTGACCGGCGACGTCGCCTACTTCGCGGGAAGTCTCGCGGCGGTTCCCGACGTCGGACTGGGCTCGACCCTGGTCGAGTACCCGTTGCCGGGCGTGGTGCTGGTCGCCTTCCCCTGGCTGCTTGCCGAGTGGGCCGGGTATCCCGGTGCCTACGGCCTGGTCGTGATGGTCTTCGCCCTGGTGACGGACGGGCTGTTCACCGGCCTGCTGGAGCACTTCGGGCACCGGCGCCGGTCGGCGCTCTGGGTCTGGCTGCTGGCGGTGCCGTTGCTGGGTGCGACGGCCTATGCCCGCTTCGACCTCGTGCCCGGGATCCTGGCCGCGGTGGGCCTGCTGCTGCTGTCGACCCACCCACGGATCGCTGCCGCGGCCGGCGCCGTCGCGACCGGGCTGAAGTTCTGGCCGGCCTTGCTGCTTCCAGCCCTCGCGGCCAGGTCGCAGGGTCGGCGTCAGGTGGTTGTCGTGGTCGGCCTGGTCGGCACTGCGCTGGCGGGCGCCAGCCTGCTCACCGCCGGCTGGGACCGGCTCATCTCCCCACTGACCTGGCAGGGTGAGCGTGGTCTGCAGATCGAGTCGGTGCTCGCCAGTCCGGCGATGCTGGGCTGGGCGCTGTCACCGGCAGGGTTCGAGGTCGCCTTCTCCGACTACAACGCGGTCGAGATCGCCGGCCCCGGGACCGACTCGCTCCTGGCGGTGTCCGAAGTGGCCACCCTGGCCCTGGTGGCGGCGCTGGTGCTCCTGTGGGTCCGCACCTGGCGCCACGGTTCCGCGGTCAGCCTGGACGCGGTCACCTGGACCTGCCTCGCGGCGGTCACCGGATTCCTGGTGACGAGCAAGGTGCTGAGCCCGCAGTACCTGCTGTGGCTGCTGCCTCTGGCGGCTGCCGGCCTGGCAGTCAGCGACACCGCGCGGGGCGGTGCTGCCCTGCGCCGCTGGGCCGTCGGGCTGCTCGTGGCGACAGGGGCCACCCATCTGATCTTCCCGGTGTTCTACCTCGGGCTCAGCTCGCACCAGCCGTGGTCGGTCTGGGTGGTGCTGCTCCTGGTCGCG
>JBFIWG010000314.1:0-3973 GCA_041606495.1 Nocardioidaceae bacterium | reverse complement strand
CTCGGCCAGCTGGTCGGGCTTCGCGTCGAAGTCGGGGATCAGCAGCTCGACGCCGCACCCGGGCAGCTGCGCGTGGATCTGGCGCACGGTCTCGGCGTAGAGCCAGGCCCCGCCGTCGGGCAGGTCGTCGCGTGCGACGCCGGTCACGGTGGCGTACTTCAGGCCCATCGTGGCGACGCTCTCCGCCACGCGGCGCGGCTCGTCGGCGTCGAACTCGGCCGGCTTGCCGGTGTCGATCTGGCAGAAGTCGCAGCGCCGGGTGCACTGGTCCCCGCCGATCAGGAAGGTGGCCTCGCGGTCCTCCCAGCACTCGAAGATGTTCGGGCAGCCGGCCTCCTGGCAGACCGTGTGCAGCCCCTCGGACTTCACCAGGTTCTGCAGCTCGCGGTACTGCGGCCCCATCTTCGCCTTGGTCTTGATCCACTCCGGCTTCTTCTCGATCGGGGTCTGCGCGTTGCGGACCTCGAGACGGAGCAGCTTGCGGCCGTCCGGGTTCGCCGGTGCGGGCGTGCTTGAGGGCGTGGTAGGCGCGTGAGTCACGGTGGTCACTCTACGCCGGAGCCCAAGTACACCCCAATCGACGTCATGGGTCTTACCGAGTGGGTCAGGGTACGTCGCGGCGGCGGAACGAGATCACCGAGAGAACGACCGCGACCGCGAGCAGTACGCCGAGGTACGTCGCCCCGCTCGTCAGGCTGAGGAAGACCTCCTGGTCGCAGCCGCGCGGCCCGCACGGGAGGCTCGGGTCGTAGAACGTGGTGCCGTTCTGCAGCCAGGCGAAGACGCTGTGGGCGACGTTCCAGCGACCGGACCCCTCGACCGGCAGCGCGGCGATGAGCGCGGCGCCGCCGACGCTGTAGGCGAACAGGACGGCGAGGGTGCCCACGGTGTGCCGCACCAGCATGGTCAGTGCATAGGCGCCGACCCCTCCTGCAGCGGCCAGAAGGGTCCCGCGGCCGACCATGGCCCGGATCTCCTCCTGGACGGTCGCGCCGGTGGGGATGCCGCGCAGCTCGGCGGAGAGGTAGAGCGCGAGCCAGAAGCCGCTCATGATCACGGCAGTGGCGAGAACTGTCCCGACCGCCACCGAGGCCGCCTTGGCGCCCCAGACCTTGAGCCGCCGCGGCTCGAACAGGAGCTGGTTGCTCAAGGAGCCGGATGCCCAGTCGCCTCCGGCGAACGTGGTGCCGACGATGACCATGACGGCGGTGACCAGCAGGAGGGCGGCCAGCCCGACGTCGTCCTTCGCCTGGGCGAGCGAGATCTCCTGGCGGTGGAGGAACCACTCCGCCTTGGGGGCCATCTGCTCGGCGCACCGGTCGGCGGTGCCGTTGTCCCCGAGAAAGCGTTCAGGGTTCTTCTCGCAGCGGGCGATCTCGCGCTTGATGTAGGGCTGCTGCGCCTCCTGCTCGGCCATCTGCTGGGCGGCGGCGATGTCCTTCTCGGAGATCGGGCGTGTCTCCCAGATGGTCGCTCCGGCCATGAACCCGGTGAGGACTGCGGCGGCCAGGACCATCAGGACGATGGCGCGCCGGGAGCGGAAGCGGGTCAGCTCGACGAGGAACAGTCTCATGCGGCACCTGCTGACACGGTCGCGTCCTTCGTGAGCTGGAGGAAGACTGACTCGAGGTCGGCCACGACGGGGGAGAGCTCGCGGACGTAGAGACCCTGGTCGGCGAGAAGTCGGGTGATGGACTCGGGCTCGGCCCCACCGTTCACGTGCAGGTGCTGGCCATCACGGGTGACGCCGAGCCCTGCCCCGGAAAGCACCTTGAACGCCGCGTCCAGGTCGGCGATGCCCACCCGCGTCGTACCGGCGGCACCGCCACCGACGAGGTCGTCGACCCGGCCGGCGGCGAGCAGCCTGCCGTTGCCGATGATCGAGACCGAGTCGCAGACCTGCTGGACCTCCGCGAGGATGTGCGAGCTCAGGAGCACGGTGACCCCGGTCTGGCCGAGGTGGCGGATCATGTCGCGGATGTCGCGGATGCCTGCCGGGTCGAGGCCGTTCGTCGGCTCGTCGAGGATCAGCAGGTCGGGGCTCTTCAGCAGCGTCGCGGCGATGGCGAGCCGTTGCTTCATGCCGAGCGAGTAGCCCTTGAACCGCTCTTTGTCGCGGCCGGTCAGGCCGACCCGGTCGATGGCTTCGTCGACGCTGGAGCGGGGGACGCCGATGGACCTGGCGAGCAGGCTCAGGTTCTTGCGCCCGGAGAAGGTGGGCACGAACTTCGGCTGCTCGACGACCGCGCCGATGCGGTCGATCACGTGGGGCAGTCGCTGCGGGACCGGCTCGCCGAAGAGGCGCATTGTGCCCCGGCTGGCGCGGGCCAGGCCGAGGAGCATCCGGATCGTGGTGGTCTTGCCGGACCCGTTCGGGCCCAGGAAGCCGTGCACCCCGCCGGCGCGGACCTCGAGGTCGAGGTCGTGCACCGCGATGACGTGCTTGCCGCGCCTGGTGCGGAACTCCTTGCGCAGTCCCTCGGTCTCGATGACCAGATCGTTCATGTTGCCCCCGTCGTTGTCGGGGGTAACTGTGGCGGAAAACTGAGTCAGCCGCGGGGATTCAGCACAGGAACGCTGATCGTGTCGCGCTTCTTGGACGGGTCGGGCCGGGGCTCGTAGTCCGGGGTGGGGATGTAGTCGGCCCAGGACAGCAGGTCGGACAGGTGCTTCTCGACCATCGGGATGACCTCGGCCACCGTCACGTCGCGGCCGAGCTCCTGGGAGAGCGAGGTGACGCCGGCGTCGGAGATGCCGCACGGCACGAACCGGTCGTACCACGACAGGTCGACGTCGCAGTTGAGCGCGAAGCCGTGCATGGTGACGCCTCGGCTGACCCGGATGCCGATCGCGGCGATCTTGCGCTCGGGGCCCTTCTCGTCGGCCTGGAGCCACACTCCGCTGCGGCCCGGGACGCGTGCGGTGGTCACGCCGAGGTCAGTGCAGGCGTGGATCAGCGCCTCCTCCAGCCGTCGTACGTAGTCGACGACGAGCACCTGGTCGGGGAGCTTCACGATCGGGTAGCCGACCAGCTGGCCAGGGCCGTGGAAGGTGATCTTGCCGCCGCGGTCCACGTCGATCACGGGGGTGCCGTCGGCGGGGCGCTCGTGTGGTTCGGTGCGCTTGCCGGCGGTGTAGACGGGCGGATGCTCGAGAAGCAGCACCGTGTCGGGACCGCCGTCCGCGACCGAGGCGTGCACCTGGCGCTGCAGCTCCCAGGCGGCGAGGTACTCCACCGCCGAGTCGCCGGTGCCGACGGTCTTGAAGATCAGGTCACTCACGGTGACGAGCCTAACTCTCGCGTCCCGGCGGGCCGGTTGCCGTCCCACGGAGGTCGTGCACAATTATGGGAACCGACAAGTTCCGGCATTGCTCTTACGGGGTGTCGGTGAGATTCCTTGATCATGCGAAAGGCCGCTCCCATGGCGAGCTCGACACCTCGTTCCAAGCGCTGGATCCTGCCGGCGATCGTCGTACTCGCGTGGCTGTTGGTCGGCGGTCCGCTGGGCTCGTTCGCCGGGCAGCTGGCGAGCGTGCAGGAGAACGACAACGCGGCCTTCCTGCCAGAGAGTGCGGAGTCGACGAAGGCGCTGGAGGAGTTCGCCAAGTTCGTCGGCAACGAGAGCCTGCCGGCGGCGGTCGTCTTCGAGCGCACCGGTGGCCTGACGGCTGCCGACCAGCGTGCGATCGCCGGGTACGTCGAGGAGATCAAGGGTGTCGAGAACGTCGACGCCTCCGGTGTCCAGGGGCCGATCCCATCGGTCGACGGTGAGGCTGCCCAGATCGTCGTACCCGTGGCCACCACCGACGGTGACGAGGTGATCGCTGCGGTCGAGGACATGCGTGCCCTGGTCGAGGACGCCCCCGACGGGTTGACCGCCAAGGTCGGCGGGCAGGGCGGCATCCTCGGTGACTTCATCGAGGCGTTCGGGGCCATTGACGGACTCCTGCTCGTGGTGGCGCTGACGGTCGT
>JBFIWG010000313.1:0-3981 GCA_041606495.1 Nocardioidaceae bacterium | reverse complement strand
GGTCCGGCTGGTGGTGTCCTCGGTCGTGGTCATGCCCACCAACCTAGGCACCGACCACCCCGGACTTCGAACACACATTCGAACCGTGGAGAACCACGCGAACCGACGACCTGTGGACGTTTCCTGGCCCGCCGAGACTCCCCGACAGCAGACCGAGAAGCTCTACCTAGGACGTCGACAGCGCGTGGATCACCAGCGACGCCAGCTCGGCGTACGCCTCGGAGTCGGTCATCTCCAGCCGCTCGAAGACTTCGCCGCGTTGGATCTCGAACATGGTCGCTGCCACCATCTCGCCCATGAACGCGGCGTTCACCTCGCGAAACTCCCCCTCCGCGATGCCCTCCGCGATGAGCCGCCGGATCCGGTCGGCCGCTGCGCTCGTGTTCTGCCGGTAGACCTCCGCGGCCGGCGGGAATGCCGACATGTCCGCGACGAACGTCCGAGAGAGGGGCTTCAGGTAGTCGGCCACGGCGCCCAGATACGCCACCACCCGGGCAGCGGGGGTGGGCTCAGCGGCCACCGAAGCCTCGACCGCGGACACGGCCACGCGGAAGTACTGCTTGACCACCTCGACCACCAACGCCTGCTTCGAGGGCGCCAGCGCATAGAGAGTGGTCTTCGAGCAGCGCATCCGGTCGGCGAGGTCGTCCAGGGTGAAACCGGCGAAGCCCTCCGCAGCCATCAGGTCGACCAGCCGGTTGAGCAGGTCCACCTGTCGTCTGGTCCGGTTTTGCCGCGCCATGCACGTAACAGTACTGTGAAAGCCTCCGCAGTATCATTCGCGACCAACACTCGATATCCCGAGGTGTCACCGTGCCAGCTACTCGCGTCATGCCGACCGAGGAGGCCGCCGACCTGATCGGCCTCACCCGCGAACTCGTGCAGAAGGAGCTCGCCCCCCGCGCCGCCGAGGACGAGGCCGCCGAGAAGTTCTCGCGCGACCTCTTCACCATGCTCGGCCAGACCGGCCTGCTCGGGCTCCCCTATCCGGAGGAGTACGGCGGCGGCGGCCAGCCGTACGAGGTGTACCTGCAGGTGCTCGAGGAGATCGCGTCGGCGTGGTCCAGTATCGGCGTCGGCGTCAGCGTCCATGCACTGTCCTGCTTCGGCCTGTTCACCCGAGGCACCGAGGAGCAGAAGCAGCGGTGGCTGCCGGACATGCTCGGCGGCGAACTGCTCGGCGCGTACTGCCTGTCCGAGGCCCACGCCGGGTCCGACCCCGCGGCCATGAAGACCAAGGCCGTCCGCGACGGCGACGAGTACGTCCTCAACGGCGCCAAGGCCTGGACCACCCACGGTGGCCACGCCGACTTCTACAAGGTGATGGCCCGCACCAGCGACGACCGCAACGGGATCTCCTGCTTCCTGATCCCCTCCGACACGGCTGGGCTCACCGCGGATCCGCCGGAGCGGAAGATGGGACTGACCGGCTCGGCCACCGCGACCATGCGCCTCGAGAACGTGCGCATCCCCGTCGAGCGCCGGCTCGGCGAGGAGGGTGACGGCCTCAAGATCGCGCTCGCCGGTCTCGATGCCGGCCGCCTCGGTATCGCCGCCGTCGCCACCGGCCTGGCCCAGGGCGCCCTCGACAACGCCATCGCCTACGCCCAGGAGCGGGAGACGTTCGGCAAGCCGATCATCGAGCACCAGGGCCTGGCCTTCGTGCTCGCCGACATGGCCGCGGCGGTCGAGTCCGCCCGCGCGACGACGCTGCACGCCGCCCGCCTCAAGGACCAGGGGCTGCCCTACTCGAAGGAGGCGAGCATCGCCAAGATGGTCGCCACCGACAACGCCATGAAGGTCACCACGGACGCCGTACAGGTGCTCGGCGGCTACGGTTACACCCGCGACTTCCCGGTCGAGCGATACATGCGCGAGGCCAAGGTCATGCAGATCTTCGAAGGAACCAACCAGATCCAGCGCATGGTGATCAGCCGAGCGCTCGCCAAGGGTGAGCGCGGCACGATCTCGGTCCAGCGCTCGAACGAGGAGAACTGATGCAGCTCGACAACACCGCCGCGATCGTCACCGGAGGCGCCTCCGGTCTCGGTGCCGCGACCGCGGAAGCCCTGTCCAAGAAGGGCGTCTCCGTCTTCGCCCTCGACCTGCACCACGCGATCGAGAACGCTCCTGACGTCGATGGCGTGGAGTACGTCGCCACCGATGTCACCGACGGTGACCAGGTCCGCGAGGCCGTCGCGCGAGCCAGCGCCGACAAGCCGCTGCGCACGGTCGTGAACTGCGCCGGCATCGGCCCGTCGATGCGGATCCTCGGCAAGAAGGGCGTGCATGACCTCGACTTCTACGCCAAGGTCGTGCAGATCAACCTGATCGGCTCGTTCAATGTGCTCGCCGTCGCCTCCGAGGCCATGGCCGCCACCGAAGCGGACGAGCAGGGACAGCGCGGCATCATCATCAACACCGCCTCCATCGCGGCGTACGACGGCCAGGTCGGCCAGGCCGCCTACGCCTCATCCAAGGGCGGCATCGTTGGCCTCACCCTGCCGGCGGCGCGCGACCTCGCGCAGTACGGCATCCGGGTCTGCACCATCGCCCCCGGCATCGTCGAGACCCCGATGCTCGCGACGGTGAGCGAGGAGTTCCGCGCCGGCCTGGCCGCGGGTGTCCCGTTCCCGCAGCGGCTCGGCCGCCCCGACGAGTACGCCCAGCTCGCGCTCGCCATCATCGACCACGACTACCTCAACGGCGAGGTCATCCGGATGGACGGCGCCCTGCGCATGGCCCCGCGCTGATCGATCGTTTTCCCAAGGTCTGTCGGCAAAACGTCACCCCCCTCGTGAAATAGCGCGAGGGGGGTGACGTTTTCTCGTGGGGAGACGGGCCCTACCCGGAGGCCTCGATGATCTGGCAGTAGCCGTGGCACTCCGCAGGGTCGAGCTCCGACGTACGACGGGCCAGGTCCCGCAGCCTGCTCCGAGTGTGCTCGAGCTCCACGATCCGCCGCTCGACCTCGGCGAGCCGGTCCTCGATCAACCGGCCCACGTGCTCACAGGGCGGCTCGCCACCGTCACGGATGTCGAGAACCTGGCGGATCTGCCGCAGGGTCAGACCGGCGGCCTGCGCGTCGCGGATGAACGCCAACCTGTCCACGGCGCCGGAATCGTAGTCGCGGTAACCCGACGCAGTGCGCTCCGGCGACGGCAACAGCCGCTCGTCCTCGTAGAACCTGACGGTCTTCGCCGTGATCCCGGCCCGCTCCGCGAGCTCTCCGATGCGCATCGCACTCTCCTCGACTCTTGACCTTCCATCGTACTGGAAGGTCTACGGTCGTCTCGATTCACACACCACAAGGTCGGGAGGACCGGATGGACGTCACGCTGCTGTACTTCGACGGGTGCCCGAACTGGCAGGTCGCCGACGAGCACCTTCGTACCCTCCGTGCCGAGCTCGGCTTCACGTTGAGCCTGGAGAAGGTCGAGACGCCCGAGGCGGCTGAGGCCCGACGCTTCCGGGGCTCCCCGACCGTGCTGGTCGACGGCCGGGACCCGTTCGCCGGTGAGGACGAGCCGGTCGGGCTGTCCTGCCGCATCTACCAGACCCCCGACGGCCCGGCGGGTTCCCCGACCCTCGAGCAGCTTCGCCGCGCCCTCGCCTAGCGACGACGCTCCACGAAACAGGAGACGACATGGACCTCTCCACGCTCAGCACCGAACGCATCGAAGGCGCCGAGTCAGGCGCGTCCACCCAACGCGTGGCGGCCACCGTCTACCGGCTGCTCGCCCGTGGACGCCCGGTCTCACCCCGTCACGCTGCTGCCCTTGCGGCCGTCCCTCTGCCCGAGGTGGAGGCCGTGCTCGAGGACTGGGGCGGCACCCGCCGCAACAACAACGGCGACGTCGTGGCGTTCGGCGGCCTCGACCTCGAGCCGACAGCGCACACGATGACCATCGCCGGGACCAGGCTGTACACCTGGTGCGCGTGGGACACGCTCTTCATCCCGCTGATCCTCGATGCCGAGGC
>JBFIWG010000312.1:0-4000 GCA_041606495.1 Nocardioidaceae bacterium | reverse complement strand
TTCGACCGCTCCCACTACGAGGACGTCCTGATCGCCCGGGTCCGCGAGCTGGCCCCGAGCTCGACGATCGCCAACCGGTACGCCGCGATCAACCGGTTCGAGCAGAAGCTCGTCGACTCCGGCACGACGCTCATCAAGTGCATGCTGCACATCTCCCCGGATGAGCAGAAGGAGCGCCTGCTGGCCCGCCTCGACGACCCGACCAAGCACTGGAAGTTCAACCCCGGCGACATCGACGAGCGGGCGCTGTGGTCGTCCTACCAGCACGCCTACGGGCTCGCCCTGGAGCGGTGCAACACCGACGTCGCTCCCTGGCTCCTGATCCCCAGCGATCGCAAGTGGTACCGCAACTGGGCCGTCGCAACGGTGCTGCTCGAGGCCTTGCAGGGGATGGATCTGGGCTGGCCGGAGGCCGACTTCGACGTCGAGGAGCAGCGGGCCCGCCTCGAGAACGAAGACCCGGTCGGCTGAACACCGAAGACCCGACCGGTAGGTTGAGCCGGTGATCCCCACCGTCTCCGCGACCCGGTACGTCGCGCCGCTGCGAGAGGGTGGCTCGCTGCCCGGCATCGTCGAGGCCGACGACCTCGGCACGTACGTGTGCAAGTTCCGCGGCGCCGGCCAGGGTCTCAAGGTGCTCGTGGCCGAGGTGGTCGTGGGCGAGCTGGCCCGCCGGCTCGGCCTGGCCACGCCTGCCCTTGCGGCGATCCGGCTCGACGCTGCGATCGGCAAGTACGAGGCCGACGAAGAGGTCCAGGACCTGCTGACCGCGAGCGTCGGCCTGAACCTCGGTGTCGACTTCCTGCCGGGCTCGTTCGGCTTCGACTCCGGCTGCCGACCCGACCCCGACCTGGCTGCGCGGATCATCTGGCTCGACGCCTTCACCGCCAACGTCGACCGCAGCTGGCGCAACCCGAACCTGCTGGTGTGGCACCAGCAGCTGTGGTGCATCGACCACGGCGCCGCGCTGTACTTCCACCACGGCTGGCAGGGCGGGGTGACCTCGGCGGAGCGGTTCGCCCGCCAGCCCTACGACGCCTCGGACCACGTCCTCGCGGCGTACAGCGACGGCGTCGCGGCGGCCGACGGGTCGTTGGCCCCTCTCGTCACGCGCGAGCTGCTGTTCGACGTACTCGCCCAGGTGCCGGACGAGTGGCTGGAGCCGGTGCCGGGCAGCCCGGACGCGGACTCGCTGCGTGCGGCCTACGTCGAGTTCCTGCACGCCCGCGTCGCCGGCGAGCGCTCCTGGCTGCCCGTGGAGAGCGCGGCATGACGCAGCGGATGGGCTTCCAGTACGTCGTGCTGCGCTGCGTGCCGCGCGTGGACCGCGAGGAGTTCGTCAACGTCGGCGTGGTGCTCTACTGCCAGGCGGCCAACTTCCTGCAGGCCCGGTGCCACGTGAACCGGGAGCGGCTGACCGCCCTCGACCCCGAGGTGGACGTCGACGCGGTGTGCTCGGCGCTCGCCACGATCGAGGCAGTCTGTCGCGGTGACGAGTCGGTGGGCGCGGCCGGCCGGACCAGCCTCGGCACGCGTTTCGGCTTCGTGACCGCGCCGCGGAGCACCGTCGTCCAACCGGGGCCGATCCACGGCGGAATGACCGACGACCCCGCCCGCCAGGTGGAGCACCTGCTGACGTCGCTGGTGCAGTAGGCGGAACGGGGCCGTCCGGTTCGCTGGCTCAGAAGTTGATCATGTGCCCGGCGATGCCGTGCACGGCTTCCTTGACCGACTCGCTGAGGGTGGGGTGCGCGAAGACGTTTCGTGCGACCTCGTCGGCGGTGAGGTCCCAGCGCTGGGCCAGGGTCAGCGCGGGCAGCAGCTCGGTGACGTCGGGGCCGATCAGGTGCGCGCCGAGGATCTCGTTGTACTTCGCGTCCGCGACGATCTTCACGAAGCCCGAGGAGTCGCCGAGGCCCTGCGCCTTGCCGTTGGCAGAGAACGGGAACTTCGCCGTCTTGACGTCGTAGCCCTTGTCCTTGGCCTGCTCCTCGGTGTAGCCGAAGGAGGCGATCTGCGGCTGGCAGTACGTCGCGCGCGGGATCATGTCGAAGTCGATCTCCATCGTCTCCGCGTCCGCGATCGTCTCGGCGGCGACGATGCCCATCGCCTCGGCAGTGTGCGCGAGCATCAGCTTGCCGGTGACGTCACCGATTGCGTAGACGCCGTCGACGTTGGTGCGGCCGCGCTCGTCGATCGCGATCGCGCCGCGCTCGGTCAGCTTCACGCCGGCCGCGTCCAGGCCGTAGCCCTCGACCCGCGGGGCGAAGCCGATCGCCTGCAGCACCTTGTCGGTCTCGATCACCTGCTGCTCGCCGTCCTTGCTGACGGTGACCTTGACCTTGTCGCCGGAGTCGTCGATGGACTCGACCTTGGTCGAGAGCAGGACGTTCACGCCGAGCTTCTTGTAGTGCTTGAGGAGCTCCTTGGAGACCTCGGGGTCCTCGGTCGGCACCATCCGGTCCAGGAACTCCACGATGGTCACGTCGACGCCGAAGTTCTTCATGACGTAGGCGAACTCGACGCCGATCGCGCCGGAGCCGGCGATCACGATGCTCTCGGGAAGCTTCTCGTCGAGGATCTGCTCCTCGTAGGTCACGACCCGCTCGGAGAGCTCGGTGCCCGGCACCAGGCGCGTGGTCGCGCCGGTGGCGATGATCAGGTTGTCGAAGGTGTACGTCTGGGTCGAGCCGTCCTCGCCCTTGACGTCGATCGACTTGTCGCCGGTGAGGGTTCCCCAGCCGTTGATCTCGGTGATCTTGTTCTTCTTCATCAAGAAGTGGACGCCCTTGACGATGTTGGCGGACACCTTGCGGCTACGGGCGTGCGTCGCGCCGTACTCCATGGAGGCGTCGCCGGTGATCCCGAAGAGGTCCTTCTCGTGCTGAAGGATGTGGGCGAGCTCGGCGTTGCGGAGGAGCGCCTTGGACGGGATGCACCCGACGTTGAGACAGACACCCCCCCAGTACTTCTCCTCCACGACGGCGGCGGAGAGGCCGAGCTGAGAGGCGCGGATGGTGGCGACGTACCCACCGGGGCCGGCGCCGAGGACGAGGACGTTGAAGTGCTGGCTCACACGAGGAGCCTATTGCCTGACCTGGTCGGTGTCAGCCGCGGGCACCCCACATGGACAGCGTCATACCTTCCGGGGGCAATAGCCACCGGAAGGTATGACGCTACGGCTGGGTCAGACGGGGACCAGCTCGACGGCGCCTACCGCGTAGCGGGCCAGCACGGTGCGGGCCACCTCCGGGTCGGCCCCGAGCGGAGCCGAGACGGCGACCGCGCCGGCCTCCAGCGCGAGCTCGGCGGCCCGGTCAGGCAGGCGCCCGGGGGCCAGGAACAGCGACCCGACCGCGATGTGCCGGCGTCCCTCGGCCCGGAACTGGCGCACGGCCTCGCCGCTGGCCGGGGGAGCCGCCGAGGCGTAGGCCGCCACGGTCGGCAGCCGGTGCTTGGAGCCCCACAGCCGGGCGAGCCGCGCAACGGCCTGGTTGGCCAGGGCGTCCGACGAGCCGGCCGCGGTCAGCACGAGTGCGTCGAGCTCCCGGACGCGGGCCTCCTTCAGTGCCTCGCGCAGTCGCCGGTCCAGCACCTCGAGGAAGATCGGCTCGAGGCCGAGGACGTTGGTGGCGCGGATCTTGAGGTTCTCGTAACGCGACATCGCCGCGGTGATCGCCTCGGGCACGTCCACCTTGGCGTGGAAGGCCTCGGTCAGCAGCAGCGGTACGACGACGATCTCGTCGTACCCGGCCTTCACGAGCTTGTCGACGACGGTCTGGAACGAGGGCTTCGAGAGGTCGAGGAAGGCCGGCTCGATGCGCAGGTCGGGCCGCATCTTGCGCACCTCGGCGCACAGAGCTCGGATCGTCTCGGCGGAGCGGGGGTCACGGCTGCCGTGAGCCAGGGCCACCAGTGCTGGAGCGGTCATGAGTTCGGCCTCCCTTCGAGGTCGCTCTCGACGCCCTTGTCGAGAAAGGTGCTGATTCTGTGGTCGATG
>JBFIWG010000311.1:0-4019 GCA_041606495.1 Nocardioidaceae bacterium | reverse complement strand
ATACGGAGTCTAGACCCCGGCAGGGCCCACGCACTGGAGATGCTTGCCAGGCATTTGGAGAACGGCAACGCACCTACCACCAACTGCACAGCGGCTTGACCTTGGATTGGGTCGCTCCAGGGCGCTAGCACCGCATTTCGCGGCCGCCCTGCGGAGTGCGTCAAAAGCCACGTCGCGAAACATTTCCCAACAACTCCCTTGCCGGCACCTGGGCGCGTTTGGTAGAAGTCCGGCGACGGAGTTCCGCAGGGGACGAAGGACCTCCGCCAGCGACGGCTTGCCGTGCTTTCCCCTGGCGGTGCCATACAGGAAGGGAGAGCGTGCACACGGCCGACCCGCTTCGCCATCCGGACCTCGCGCGGCTGGGCCGCGCAATGCGCGACCAGCTGGACGAGACCCTCGACGCCGAACAGCACGCCGCTCGGGCAGCAGCCCGGCGCCGCCGCAGCCTCCGTGATGTCCTGTTGGAGGCGGAGGATCGCGGGTCGGTCGCCCGGCTGTCCTGCCTCGACGGCCAGCTCTACCGGGGCACGGTGGCCGCCGTGGGCACCGACCACGTTGCGCTGGCCGGCGGTGACGACGAGCCCGAATGCCTCGTGGTCCTCGGCCACGTCGTCTCGGTGGAGGTGCTGTAGGTGGCGGTGATCGGGATGAGCCGCGGCCTGTCGCTGCCCAGGGTCGATCGGCGGACTGCGGCCGGCGTCGTGCTCGCGGCGGCTGCAGCCCTCATCGTCCTGGTGCTCACCCGTCCGGCGTCGACGGTGCCGATCCTCGTGGCCGCCGCCGACATCCCGGCCGGGGTCCCGCTCACCGATGCCGCCGTCGGCGTCCGCGAGGTCACGGCTGCCGATGGCCACGTCGAGGGCAGCGACCTCGGGGAGCTGCGCGGCTGGTCGCTGGCCTCCCCGGTGGCGGCGGGCGAACCCCTGCTTCCCTCGCTGCTGCGCCCGCCCGCCCGAGTGGCGATGCCCGACGTCATCGCGCTTGCCATCCCCGAAACGCAGGCCGTGTTGGGGAGGCTCGCACCCGGCGACCTGGTCGACATCTACGCCACGACGCGCGGCGCCGGCACCGAACCCGCAACCACCGAGCTGCTCGCCAGCGACGTCTACGTGGTCGACACCCGTACCGACGGCGGTTCGCTGAGCGGCGCACCCGAGGTCGAGCTGCTCTTCGCGGTCGATGCCGACCTCGCGGCGCTCCTGGCTGCTGCCTCCCACACCGCTGAGATCGACATCGTGCGGCTCGGTCCGTGACCCCGCGGGTCGCCACCGTCCTGTCGGCCCGCCCTTGGGAAGCTGCGCTGGTGGCCGCCGCCCGCGACACGGCCGCCGTGCGCTTGGTGCTGCGGGCGTACCAGCCCGACGACATCGACCGCCAGCGCGCCGATGTCGACGTCGTGGTCGCCGGCGCCGAGACGTCGTGGGTGACCCCAGCCCAGATCGCGTCCTGGCGCCGGTCCGGCCTGCGGGTGGTGGGAGTCCACGCAGCCGGCGACGAGCCGGGGCGCTCGCTGCTGGAAGCCGGTGGAGCCCACGAGGTGCTGCCGGATGACACGCCGCCCGAGGCCGTGCTCCAGCTCGTGCGGTTCCTGCGCCCGGCGGCGGCTGCGGAGCCGGCCGGCTGCGACGGGAAGGTGGTGGCGGTCACCGGCCCGCGCGGCGCTCCCGGCCGCACCGAAGTCGCCTTGGCCCTCGCCTGGCGCTGGTCGCAGCGGCACGGCACGGTGCTCATCGATCTCGACGTAGCAGCACCTGCGCTCGCGATCCGCCTCGGCCAGCCGCCCCGACCCGACCTCACCGACCTCGCCGACCTGGTCCGGGGCGACGGCCAGCTCCCCGATGCCGCCGCGCAACGGGTCGGACCACTGGCGGTGATCGTCGGCTCACATCGTCCGGGCGAACCCGAACTGCGCACCGCGATGATCGAAGACGTCGTCGAGGCCGCGTCCGGCGCATACGAGCTGACCGTGCTCGACCTCGGACCCGTGTGCGGTGACGATCGCACGCTGAAGCGCGCCGACTACGCAGTACTCGTCTGTGACGCGACCGCGGTGGGCCTGGTGCGGGCGGCGCGGGCCACCGCGGAGTGGTCGGGTCCGCCGCCTGCCCTCGTCCTGAACCGGGTGCGCAAGAGCGACCGGCGCGAAGCGGTGGCCGCGGCGCGCAAGTGGACCGGCCTCGACCCCGTGGCGCTGATACCCGAGCGCCCGGCGATCCGGACCGCCGCCGGCGCGGCGCGGCCACCCGACCGCAGCATGCTGCGGGCCGTGCGCCGGCTGGGAGCGCCGGTGTGACTACGACCCGCTTCGGGTTCCTGGCGCCGCTGCTCGCCGATCCGACCGTCGAGGAGATCATCGTTCTCGGCGGCCACCGCACGTTCGTCGTGCGGGAGGGGGTGAAGGAGCTGCTGGCCGACGTGTCCGACGTGAGCACCGTGCGCCGCATCGCCGACCAGCTCCTCGCTGGCAGCGGTCGCCGGCTCGACCTCGCCCACCCGATCGTGTCGGCGCAGCTCGACGACGGCAGCCGAGTACACATCACCGGGCCCCCGGTGACCCATCCGGACAGGCTCAACATCCAGATCCGCAAGTTCGTGCTGACCGCCGAGCGGCTGAGCGCCCTGGTACAGCGCGACACGCTCACACCCCTCGCGGCCCGCCTGCTGACGGCCGCAGTGCGCGCCGACAAGACCATCGTCGTGGCGGGCGCGCCCGGCGCCGGCAAGACGACCCTCGTCAACTGCCTCCTCAACGAGGTGCCGCCCGACCGCCGGGTGGTGACCTGCGAGGAGGTGTTCGAGATCGAGTGCGACCTCCCGGACCTCACGCAGATGCAGACCCGCGAGATCGGCCTCGACGGCACCGGCGCCATCACCTTGCGCGACCTCGTCCGGGAGGCGCTACGGCAGCGGCCCGACCGGATCGTCGTCGGCGAGGTGCGGGGCGCCGAGGCCCTCGACATGCTCCTCGCTCTCAACGCCGGGTGCTCCGGGATGGCGACGCTGCACGCCAACTCTGCGCGCGAGGCGCTCGAGAAGCTCGTCGGGTACAGCGTGCTGGCCGGGGACAACATCTCCATCCCGTTCGTCCACCGGACGGTGAGTGCCGTCACCGATCTCGTCGTGTTCCTTCGGCGGGTGGGAAAGCAGCGGCGAGTCGAGGAGATCGCCGCCGTCCCGCCCCAGCTCGACGGTGACACGTTCACCACGATCCCGATCTTCCGTTGGGACGGGACGCTGCGGTGGACGGGGCAGCGACCGCCCAACGCCGGGGACTACGCATCGGCCGGGATGGAGTGGCCGGCGTGAGAGGGGTCGCCGTCCTGCTCGCCGTCGCGGCCGGCTGGTTGCTGGCCGGAGCCCCGGTACCGCCGCTCCCGGCGAAACGACTGCGGCTGCCCCGCATCGACGGGCGCGCGCTGGTGCTGGCGGCCGCAGCCGGCGCCGGCGTAGGGGCCCTCGCCCTCGGGGTGACCGAGACACCGGCGATCGCCGGGTCGCTCGCGTTGCTCGGAACCGCCGCCCCACTCGGGGCCGCCGCAACCCGACGCCGGCGGGCCAAGGCGGCGCTGGCGGATCGTTGGCCGGACATGCTCGCCGTGCTGCGGAGCCAGCTCGCTTCCGGGGCCGCACTTCCCGAGGCGTTCGTCGCCGCCGCCCACCGGACCGGCGGCGCGTTCGGCGACGCCGGTGAGCGGGTGGAGCGGGCACTCGCCATCGGAGGCGAGGCCTTCCCTGCTGCTCTCGAGGAGCTGCGCGCCGAGTTGGCGGACCCGGTGTCGGACCGGGTGCTGACCACGATCGCCGAGGCACACCGGGCGGGGGGTCATCGGGTGGCGGCGATCCTCGGGGCGCTGGGTGCCTCGGTGGCCGACGAGCTTCGACTCCGCAAAGCTCACGACGCCGCCCTCACCCAGCAGCGGCTCACCGCCACCGTCGCGCTCGTGGCGCCGTGGGTGCTGCTCGTGCTCACGGTGACGACCAACCCGCAGGCGGCCGGCGTCTACCGGACGTCGACT
>JBFIWG010000310.1:0-4117 GCA_041606495.1 Nocardioidaceae bacterium | reverse complement strand
GGGCGTCTCGGCCAACCGTTCCAGCGCTCCGTGCAGGGAGTCCGATAAGCGCAGGACCGCAGGCCTCGGAGGATGCGGGTCTGTCTTCATGGATCCAGGCTAGGATTCTTCGACCCGCCGTTTCGAACATCTGTTCGACCTGTGCGCCGCCAGCCCATGCGGGCGGCTGTGGACGATAACTGGTCACAGCGAGGCGATCCGCACCGCCGCCAGAAGCTCCACATCAGCCGGTGTCCGGGAGCGACAACCACCCTCGTAAATTGGGGCGTATGCCTGACTGGAGCCTGATAACCCGTGCGCACGTACTCGCGGCCATCCAGGAGTGCGACCGACTCGAGCGCCGGGAGTTCCTGCGCCGCTACGGCTTCACCCGCGCGCGGGCCTTCACCCTGTGGCACAGCGGTGAGGAGTACGACTCGCAGGCGATCCTCGGAGTTGCCCACCGGCACGCCGCCGGGACGCCCGCAACCGTCAACGACTTCCCCGAAGGTGAGGAGACCGCAGCGAAGGTGCTGCTCGAGCTCGGGTTCGACGTGGTGGCCGAGGAACAGCCCGTGACCGCCGTACGACCGCGCAAGGTCTCCCCCGCCAAGACCCGCAAGGTCGCCGAAGCGCCCGTCAAGGTCTGCCAGCGCTGCTACACGGCGCTGCCCGCCACCGGCGTCTGCGACTTCTGCGACTGACGCGCGAGCCGGCCGCCACGGACTGGCAACCGCGACGCTTCCGCCTCACCCGCGCAACCGGCACTATTGACACGTGCTGGCCACCACGCGACGCATCCTCATCCGGGAGTTCACGCGGCTACGCCATGACGGCCGCGCGGCCCTGCTCTGGTCCATGCGCATCACCATCGCCGCGACCGCCAGCTACCTCGTCGCGACGCTGTTCTTTCCCGGCACCAAGCCCCTACTGGCCCCGCTGACGGCGATGCTGGTGGTGCAGGTGACCCCGGTGTCCCTGCTGGCAAGCGGGGTCGACCGGGTGATTGCGGTGGTCTCCGGCGTCACGCTGGCGGTCGCGTTCGCCAGCGTGCTCCCGTTGCAGTGGTGGAGCCTCGGGCTGCTGATCTTCGCCGCGATCACGCTGGGCCAGGTGCTGAACCTGAAGGCGAACCTCGTCGAGGTCGCGATCAGCGGCATGCTGGTGCTGGGTGTCGGTGCCTTGGCTGCAGAGTCGGCTGCGTGGCAGCGGATCGCCGAGACTCTCGTCGGCGCCGCCGTGGGCATCGCAGCCAACCTCCTGTTCCCGCCCAAGGTCGCCAGCGCTGACGCCGGTGACGCCATCGACGGCCTCGCCGACCGGATCAGCGAGCTGCTGGCCCGCGCCGCGGACGAGCTGGACGACCTGGTGACGCACGGCCGCGACATCGCGCCGGTAGCGCGGGTCTGGCTCGACGAGGCGCGAGCGATCACCGCGGACATCCCCCGGATCGGGCAGGCGTTGCTGCAGGCGGAGGAGGGCCGTCGGCTGAACGTGCGCGCGGTCGGTACGGCGGACGTCGGCCCGGGGCTACGGCAGGGGCTGGAGGCGCTCGAGCACTCCGCGGTTGCGATCAGGAGCATGTTCCGGTCGGTGCTGGACGCGACGCTGGACACCGCCTGGCTCGACGAGGAGTCGACGTCGGCCGAGGACCTGTTCCCCGGGATCGCCCAGACGTTTCGCGAGCTCGCCGCGGGCGTCGACGCGTTCGGACAGCTGGTGCATGACGAGGGCGACCCGGACAGCCGGCTGAGCGCGTCCGACGTACCAGCGGTGCGGGAGGCGCTCGACGGTATGAGTGAGGCGCGGGCACGGCTCGACGGCGCGTTGCTCAGCGGAGGGCCGCCGCAGCTGGTCGAGCTCAACGCCGCGGTGCTGGCCACGGTGAAGCGGATGTTGCTGGAGATGGACCTCGACGAGCGGGTACGGCGCCAGCTCCGGATGCTGCGCCCTACGCGTGCGACTCGGCGCGACAAAGCGCCCGATGATGCGGACCAGACCGTCACGATGCGAGTCGACCCCGAGGCCGAGACCCAGCACATCCCGGTCACGCGGCGCCCGAAACGGCGACCCTAGAGAGCAGGCCGCTCGCGAGGACCGGACCGAGACGCTAGGCAGTTCCGTCGAAGTAGCGCTGGGCAAGCTGCCAGGCGTTCTCACCGCACAGCCGGCCCGTCTCGCGGGCATCGAGGTCCCCCTGCGTGAAGTGGATGCCGCCGTAGCGCCGCGAGATCCCTGCCTGGTTCGCGGCGGCGGTGAACGTCGGCCACGACAGCATGACGTCCCGCGCAGGGACCGCTCCAGGCTCGACGTTCGAGGAGCCGGCAGGGATCCGTACCGAGGCACCGAACCGGTCACTACCGGTGAAGAGCCGGAGCACTTCCGCGCCCGCCGCACTGAAGTTGCTGTGCCCCGATGCGTACTCCGGGAACGGCGGGGTCGGGAACCAGCTGGGCTGGTACGGATGCCACGCCGCACCGTCGATGAGCCGCGTCCCCTTGTACGGACCGGCCCAGGCGCGGACCATCCGCCCGCGGAAGAGGTAGCGGATGGTGGTGATCGGCCGTGCCGAGTCGAAGGCTCGCTTGGCGTCCCACGCGACGATGCCGGCATCGAACAGGGCGTTGTTCAGGGCGAAGAACAGCTTGATGTCGCGCTCGATCCCCTGCTTGCTGCTGCCGTGGTCGTCGCGGTGGGAGACGTGGGCGGCGAACAGGTTCCAGTGGCCCGGCGGCAGCTCGGAGTTCGGGCCGTCCGCCCAGTACTCAGCGATCGTCTTCTGCCGGTCGGTCAGGCCAGCGCTGATCGCGACCAGCTTGCGCGCCTGAGTCCGGAACCGGCGGCTGCTCGGCGTCGCCGGGCCGATCGGCGAGCGAAGGGCCGAGGACGTCGGGAGCGCGAACGGCACAACCTCGGACCAGTGCGCCCCGACGAACGAGGGCTCGACCATGACCCCGTTGGCGTCGGCGTAGCGCAACGGCTGCCAGCGCGCTGGGTCCTCGACGCCCTCCGGGTCGAACGGCGCGGTCAGGTCCATCGGCTCGTTGACCGGCTGGTAGCCGGTGTAGTCGGAGTAATGCACGCCCTCGGCGCCGCCGGGCTCATCGCCGAGCTGGTTCGCGCCGTCGTGGTGCCGGAAGTCGAGGACCGCCGCGCAGGCCCGGTTGCCCACTCCAGCGGGCGTCGAGACGTCCGTGGTCGTGTCGGCAGGGTCGTAGCCGAGGGTCGCCATCAGCGGGTCGAAGACCGAGTCGCGATCGTCCGGGAACAGGTCGACGGCGGCACGGTAGGCCGCGAAGCTGACCGCCTCGACGATGTTGGGCAGGGTGCGCTCCCGGCGCGGCCGGCGCAGCTCGTCACCGAGCCGGGTCCCCACGGCGGTCCGGTCGTAGGCGGCCCATGCGTCGTACATGCAGGTGTGCATGATCGCGAGCGCTCGGGCGACCATGGGCGGGCCGAGCTTCGAGTCCCGGACTCCCTGCAGTGCAGCCGCATTCCAACGCAGGACCACGTTGTCGGAGGAGCGGATGACCTCCGGCCGAACGGGTGCCCACGACTGTGTCGCGGTCGCGCTTGGCGAGGATGTCATGACAACCGCCGCGACGAGCAGGAGTGCGGCGGTCCGCCGCCGATGCGTGTGAAGGTTCGTGTTCATGGCCGGCCCCGTCCCGTACCGACGTCAACGTCTGACGGCAGCCGGCGGGTCCCCCGGAAACTCAGGTCGCGCCTGTCGGGGGCCTCTGGGCCACCTCAGCGTCAACACTGAAACTGTGCGCCCCGGCGGGGTCCGCGTCCACCCCCCGAACGGGCTGGCCCGTCCGACACATGCACGGAGGCGGGGCTTCACGTTGCGCTAGTGGCTTGGCTGCCCCGAGTCCCCGCGACGGTGGCGCAGGACGGCGGGTCCGGCGACGTCCTCTACGAAGCCAGGATCACCGCAGACGATGAGCTGGTCGCGGGCGCGGGACAGACCGACGTACAACCGCTCCCGCGACCGGTCCCGGACCTCGCTCTCGTTCAACGCGAGTACGACGGCCCGCCGCTCGAGGCCCTTGAACCCGAGCACGTGACCGTAGAACACCTGCTCCTCGTCCCAGAAGGTGTCCCAGTACGCCTCTTGCCCGACCTCCTGTCGCGC
>JBFIWG010000309.1:0-4135 GCA_041606495.1 Nocardioidaceae bacterium | reverse complement strand
GGGAGGTTGCCGTCGATGACCAGCGTGGAGCCGAAGCGGGCGGCTTCGCGGGCGGCGTTGTTGACCGAGATTCCCCGGTAGTAGGTGATGCCGCCGGAGATGATGCCGAACAGGAGGGTGATCAGCAGGGGCGCGAGGAGCGCGAACTCCACTGCGGCCGCGCCGCGCTGCTCACGGGCACGGCCTCCGGTCCGCGGTCGTCCGAAGTCCGCCATGCGTGATCCATCGGTCTGACCGGCGTCGGATTGAGGTCAGGCGGCAAGACGCCGTTGCACGTCGTCCAGCGCTGGCTGGCCCGGTGATGTCGCCGGCGCTGCAGGTTCGATCGTCGCTGCCAGCTCGCGGACACGCTCGAGGCGTTCCTCGGTGATCGGGTGGCTGGCGAAGAACTGCTCGACGGCGTTTGGACGACGCTGCTCCTGCGCCAGCAGGAGCTCGAAGAACCCCGCCATGGCCTCTGGTGGGTAGCCCGCGCTCGCCAGGCGCTCGACCCCCAGGGCATCGGCCTCTCGCTCCGCATCGCGGGAGAACTTGGCCGTGGCGCCGGCGCCGAGGACTTGCACGGCCAACTGCTCGAGCAGGCCCTCACCGGCGCCCGCGATGGCCAGGAGGGCCTGGAGTCCGTAGGTCCGCGTGAGCTGCTCGGTGCTGTGGCGGGCTTCGACGTGGGCCACCTCGTGGGCCAGGACCGCAGCCAGCTCGGCTTCGGAACCCACCGCGCCGATCAGGCCGGTGTTGACGTAGATGTGGCCTCCCGGGACGGCGAAGGCGTTGACGGCGGGATCGTCGACCACCCGGAACGTCCACTCTCGGTCGGCCAGCTCCGTCTGTACAGCCAGCCGCTGCCCGATGCGATCCACGAGGGCGGTCGCCGCCGGATCGGCCAGCAGGGGAACCTCGGACTCGACGTCTGAGGCCAGCCGATGCCCGAGGGCCCACTCGGCATCGAGGTCGTAGACGTTGAGGTCCCCGGCGTTGACCCCACCGCCGCCGCACCCGGCGGCCAGCAGGCCCACCAGTAGGAGGACAGCCACCGAGAGGAGGCCTGGACGAGCGGAGCGGCCCGGAGACGCCATGACCGCGGGGTACCCGTTGGCGCGAACCCGAAAACGGCGGTTCGGCAGCCGTCAGTCGGGCCGGCGAGTCGCGATGCGCAGCCGGTTGCCGTCGGGATCGGTCAGCTCGACCTCGCGCCCCCAGGGTTCGTCGTGAGGCTCGACGCCGAACTCTCCGCCGACGGCGTCGACGTCGTCCACCCAGTAGTAGACGAGGGTGCCGGGTCGGGCGTCGCCGGTGTGCTCGGAGAGGTGGAGCTGCACGCCGTTGCGCTCGAGGAAGACGTAGAGAGGCAGCTCGGGCGCGAACCGGTGCTCGCCGACCACCTCGAAACCCAGCCGGGCGTACCACTTCACAGCCTCGGCGGCGTCGTCGACGCGGAAGATGGGCGCCATGATCTCGGTCACGCGCGCGAACCTAGTCGCGGCGGGCGAGCTCAGGCCGGCTCCACGATGTCGGCCAGCGCCTTCAGGTCCTGGCGCATGGCCCGGCGCATGGCCAGCGACATGACCGGCGCCGCCAGCTTCGAGAACCCGCTGGGCTCGCCGTGGTTGCGCAGCGTCATCAGCGTGGTCGAGCCGTCGTCGAGCGGCTCCCAGGTGTACTCGGTGTTCATGGCGAACGGTCCGTCGGTGGTGCGCATGACCAGGCGCTCGCCGGGCACGTGTTCGACGATCTCGTAGGTGTAGTGCAGGTCCCGGCCCAGGAAGCGGGCCTCGAAGCGGATCCGGTTGCCCACGGCGACCGTGGGCTCGGACACCCACTCCGCAGACGAGATCCGGCGGTACCAGGCGGGGGCGTTCGAGGGATCGCCGGCGAAGGCTGCCACCTCCGCCGGTGGCTTCTCGATTCGAGCCTCGACCTCGACGTCGACCATCACGCGCACTCCATGGCCCGAATTAAGCCGTTGTCCGGTTCACCCGCAAGTCCTTGACGTGCGACCGAGCGCGCCGATTGGACGCCATGCTCAGCGATCGGCAGCGAGTCGAGCGGCGCCGAGCCCTGCAGGCCATCGTGGCCAGCGCCATCGCGGTGGCCATAACGGTCGGCCTGACCAGCGGTGTTCCCGACGACGATCGGAGGACACCGGTCCCCCGGGAGCTCAGTTTCGTCATCGAGTGACCCCGACGGGGTCACCGGGGCCCCGACCCGGGTAGACTGTGCTCCCGTGCAGCCGGTCGTGGTCGGAATCGCAGGAGGGAGCGGATCCGGCAAGTCGACCCTGGTCGAGGCCTTGATCGTGGCGGCGCCGACGGCGGCCACCACCGTGTCGTTCGACAGCTACTACCACCCGCTCGACCACCTACCCCTCCACGAGCGCCGCCAGGTCAACTTCGACCATCCGGACTCCCTCGACGCGGAGCGCTTCGCCGCGGATCTCAGGAGCCTCCGCTCGGGCGCAGGCGTCGCCACCCCACTGTACTCGTTCGAGGAGTTCACCCGCAGCGATGACGTGCAGCTGGCCGAGCCCCAGCCGCTCGTGGTGGTGGACGGCATCCTCCTGCTGGCCTTCGCCGAGCTCCGAGCGCTGCTCGACGTCAAGGTGTTCGTCGACGTACCGGAGTCGGTGCGCACGGCGCGCCGGCTGGCCCGGGACGTCGGAGAACGGGGCCGCACCCGAAAGTTCGCGCTCGACCAGTTGCGGCGGACCGTGCACCCGATGCACGACGAGCACGTGCTGCCGTCGATGGCCCACGCCGATCTGGTGGTCGACGGCACGGCCGACACCGGCCGCTCCACGGCTCTGATCCTGGAGCGCGTGAGCGCCGCCGCACCAGTCGGCTGACTTCCCGAGCCAGCTCGGCGACCCTCGGCCCACCCGAATAGGGTGAGCGACCATGCTGCACGGCGACCTCGAGGTCTCCGACCTCCTCCACGACTTCGTCCAGACCGAGCTGCTGCCGGGATCCGACGTCGACCCGGACAGCTTCTGGCAGTCGCTGCGGGACATCGTGGCCGAGCTGGGACCCCGCAACGCCGCGCTCCTGGCCCGACGGGACGAGCTCCAGGACCAGATCGACCAGTGGCACCGCGACCATCGCGACGGCCCCCACGACCCCGCTGCCTACCAGGCCTTCCTGGAGGACATCGGGTACCTGGAGCCCCAGCCGGACGGGGTGGCTGTCGAGACCGACGGGGTCGACCCGGAGATCAGCGTCGTGGCCGGACCGCAGCTGGTGGTGCCCCTGGACAACGCCCGCTACGCCCTGAACGCGGCCAATGCCCGCTGGGGCAGCCTGTACGACGCCCTGTACGGGACCGACGTCCTCGACGACGGTGAGGGCCGCTCGCGGGCCGGCGCATTCAACCCGATCCGGGGCGACCAGGTGATCGCCACCAGCCGGGCCTTCCTCGACGAGCACTTCCCGCTCGACCTCGCCAGCCACCGCTGGGCCGTGAGCTATCTCGTCGAGGACGGTCGGCTACGGGTCCGCAGCGGCGACGGGGCGGTGAGCGTGCTGCTGCAACCGGAGCGGTTCGCGGGTTACGCAGGCGACCCCGCGTCTCCCGACGTGATCCTGCTCCGCAAACACGGGCTCGGCTGCGAGCTCCGCATCGATCGCGACGGCCCCATCGGGCGGGTCGACCATGCCGGGATCGACGACATCGTCCTGGAGGCCGCGGTCAGCACCATCATGGACTGCGAGGACTCGGTGTCGGCCGTCGACGCCGAGGACAAGGTGCACGTGTACCGCAACTGGCTGGGCCTCATGACCGGCCGCCTCGAACACACCTTCCTCAAGGGCGGCGAGCGGGTGCACCGGACCCTTGCCGAGGACCGCCAGCTCAGGGGGCCGGACGACGAGACCGTCACCCTCCACGGTCGCAGCCTCATGCTGGTCCGCAACGTGGGATCGCACCTCTCCACCGACGTGGTGACCCTGGCCGGCGACCCCGTTCCCGAAACCATGGTCGACGCCATGGTCACTGCGCTCGCGGCCAAGCACGACCTGCTGGGCAACGGACGGTTCCGCAACAGCCGGACGGGGTCGGTGTACATCGTCAAGCCCAAGATGCACGGTTCCGACGAGGTGGCGCTCGCCGACGCGCTGCTCACCCGAGTGGAGGATGCCCTCGG
>JBFIWG010000308.1:0-4153 GCA_041606495.1 Nocardioidaceae bacterium | reverse complement strand
GGCCGGGCAGGTGTGTCGCCGCGCATCGTGATCACTGCGGAGCGCGCAGCAGATCGGTGGCGGATCGAGGTGGCCGACAACGGCACCGGGGTCGCCGAGGACCGGCGTGCCGCGATGTTTGCGCTGCTCGCGCGCGGTAGCAAGAGCGTCCCGGGCAGCGGCATCGGGCTCGCGACGTGCAAGCGCATCGTGGAGGCCCACGGCGGCCGGATCGGCATGGACGACTCACCCGAGGGCGGACTGCTGGTCTGGTTCGAGCTGCCTGGCTAGTCCCGCAGCTCACGCACTACGGAGTCGACGACCGCCGTGAGGTCACCGTCGCTGTCGGCGGCCACCTGTCGCTGGCGCTGGTAGGCGGCTCCGTGCCGCGGGATGTCGGCCACCAGGGCCAGGTCCTGCTCGCAGTGCAGACGTCGGGCGACCGGGGTCAGCCGCATGAGCAGCTCGTCGAGGTCATCGGTGACCAGCCGCTCGGTGCACTTTGCGTCGAGCACGATCTCGACATCCAGGCCGTACCGCGCGGCACGCCACTTGTTCTCCTGGTGCTGCCACGGCGGCATGCTCGGCAGGGTCTCTCCGGCGTCGAGCCGGTCTTCGAGGTTCACGACCAGGCAGTGGGTCAGGGCCACGAGCGCCCTCAGCTCCCGAAGGTTGGAGACGCCGTCGCACACCCGGACCTCGATCGTGCCCAGCTTCGGGGATGGCCGGATGTCCCATCGGATCTCGGTCAGGTCCTCGATGACGCCGGTCGTCTGCTGGTCGTCGACGAAGGCCTCGAACTCCTCCCAGCGCTCGAACTGGAACGGCAAACCCGCTGTCGGTAGCTGCTGGAACATCATCGCCCGGTTGCTGGCGTACCCGGTGTCGGTGCCGGCCCAGATCGGGGAGGAAGCAGAGAGCGCCTGCAGGTGCGGGAACTGGTTCAGCAGCGCGGTGAGGATGGGCAGGACGTGGTCGCGGCGTCGAATCCCCACGTGCACGTGCACGCCCCAGATCAGCATCTGCCGCCCCCACCACTGCGTGCGTGCGATCAGCTCCTCGTAGCGGTGGCCCGGCGTGAGGAGCTGCGACGACCACTGTGCGAACGGGTGCGTTCCGGCTGAGTAGAGGTCGACACCGATCTCGTCGGCGGCCTTGTGTACGACGGACAGGGTCTCACTGAGGTCGGCCATGGCCTCGTCGACGGTCTCGCAGACTCCGGTCACGATCTCTACGGTGTTGCGCAGCAGCTCCTTGTGGAGGCGGGACTCGGCCAGGTCGGTGCCGGCCGAGGCTCGCACCCCGTCGAACAGCTGCGCAGCCGTGTTGGAGAGATCGCGAGTGGTCTTGTCGACCAGCGCGAACTCCCACTCGACGCCGAGAGTCGGTCGCGGCGACCCGGCGAATTCGATCCCCACGCTCTCGATCGAACCACACTCGGCCCGGTCGTCGCCCTCCGGATCAGCTCGGCGAGACGCGGGTGTCCTTCTCCGCCTCGGCCAGCTTGCCGATCACCTGCTTGATCAGGGCGACGACGTCGGCCTCGTCGTGTCCGAACGAGTTGAGGTACGACCGCATGGCATGCCGCACCATGGTCAGCTCGCTGTCGCTCAGATGGATCGTGTTCATGCCTCAAGCCTAGGCCTCCAAGGGCGCAAGTCGCAGGCCCTCGACGTCCCGTCCGGCCGACCGCGGGGCCGGCCCGCAGAGGCGGCCCGCCAGCCGGCTCGCGCCTAGGGGGCGGAGCTGGCCGTCGGCGACGAAGTGGTGGACCTGGCGGCGCTCGATCCGCTGCTCGTCCCGGCCGTGGGGGAGGCCTGCGTGGACGGCGACGACGACGAGCTGGCGCTGGGCTTCGGCTGGGGTGCCTGTGTGCTGCTGCTGGTGGGGGATGGCTCGCCGGACGACTCCCCGGACTGGCTGCCGGACTCGGTGCCCGACTCTGCGCCCGACGAGGGCCCGGCGGAACCGGATGGCCCGACACTGCTGTCCGGCGACTCCGCCGGTGATGCGTTGGGTGACGCCTCGGTCCGTTGACCGTCGGCCGTCGCACCGTCCTGGTCCCGCTCGATGATGGCGAGGATCTGTTGCTCGAACTCGGTCAGCTGCGCGCGGATCTCCGAGAACGGGATGTCCTCGATGTTGTTGCCGTACTCGGCGATGAGGGCCCACAGGGCACTGAGATCGCTCATCGCGGTGTCGCTCAGCGGGCCGTCGAGGGTGACCACGAGCTGGGTGGCCAGGGCAGTGGTGACGCACTCGATGCAGTTGTAGTTGACCGCGGCTGCGATGTTCTGCGGCACCACCGTGTCGCTCTGTCCGAGGACCAGCACGACCTGGAAGGCGACCGCAACCGTCTGGCAGGCCTCACAGCTGGCCAGCGCGTAGGCGGAGTTCACGTTGTCGGTGATGTCGCCCTCGGCCCACACCAGGGCGAACGCGACGTCGTAGACCGTGGACCCGTCCTCGGTGTTCACCGCCATCGCCTGGTTGTCGCCCTCACCGGGCGCAGCCGGCCGGTTGAACGGGAAGACCCAGGTGTCGGGTCCGGCCGTCCCGGTCTCACCGTTCTCGGTCCCGTCAGTCGACGTGGCGCTCGGGTCGCTGCCGGCGCCGGTGTCGCTCGTCCCGTCGCGAGGCACCAGGACGACCGACAGGGCCGGCTTCTCTCGCGTAGGCAGCTCGCCGGTCCATACGGTCCGGCCGCGGGCGACGCTGCCCTCTTGAAGCCCGGTGCCGGTGCGCGCAGCAAGCGGGGTCACGTCCTGCAGCGAGCCACGCTCGTAAGCCTGGATGGGCCGGTAGCGGTCGTTCTCGGGCCACCATGCCCAAACCAGGGCGGCGACGATCGCCAGGGCGGTGAGGACGGCCAGTGCTCGCTGCAACGGCCGGCCGTCGGTCCGCGTCCAGACGGCGGTGGCGATGCGGCGTACCAGCCGGACGACGATGTAGACCATGCCGAAGAGCGGCAGCGCCAGTGCCACCATCGACAGGAGTCCGGTCGCCATGGCCAGCACGTCGCCCTCGCCGAAGGCCTTGCCGAAGCCGGACCACTGCTGCGACAGGCTGTCCCAGGCGGTCGCCGCGATCCGCGGGAACGTGTAGATCATGATGCCGAGCATCGCGATGAGCAGAGGTACGACGGTCAGCACCCAGATGCTGACGACAGCTCGAGCCCAGGGCTTCAGGACCTGATGTTCAAGCCGGCCCCAGCGATGCGGGAGCAGCCCCAGCAGGGTCGGCTTGATGTGCTGGTAGAGGTCAGGGACGCCGGTGACGTCCGCCAGCACGTGGTAGCCGTCGAAACGGACCAGCGGCGCGAGCTGGCGCACCATCTGCAGGACCTGGGTGGCGATGATCAGCAGCAGCGCGTCCCACCGGATCACCCACCAGGTGGCGAACATGGCCACCGCCACGATCGTGTTGAAGTACAGGCCGCCGAGGTCGGTGCGGACCCGACCGGCGCGGCCGAGCCGGTAGCTGTCGGTGACGTCGGTGTAGAACGCCGGCCAGACCAGGTACAGGCCCATCCCCATCACGCCGGGGGTGGCGCCGCCGTACCGGGCGGCGGAGGCGTGGCCGAACTCGTGGAAGCCCGCCGAGAGCACCGTGACGGCGAAGACGATCAGCAGCAGACCGGGTTGGTACAGCGCTTCGTGCGCCGCCGAGGCGAGCCCCTTGTCCCACAGGACCCACCAGCACACCGCGACGAAAGCTGCGACCAGGGCGGCGACCATCACCGGGTTGAACAGGGCCGCGAAGGGCGCGGTGATCCTGCGGGTGACCACCGGGTTGGTCACTACGTACCGGAAGCGCAGCGCCAGCAGCGGGTTGGACTTCCGCACCTCGGGCTGGGAACCGTCGGCGCGGCGGAGCAGGCCGAGCGGATGCAGCTGCTGGTCGATGAGGGTCGCGATGTTCTCGGCCGAGACCAACCGGCCGAAGTCTCTGCTGACCTGCTCAGCGATCTCCTGGTGGTCGCGACGGCCGTCGACTGCCGCGAGCACGAGGTAGAGCAGCCTGGTGAGCTGAACGACCTGCCCGTCGGCACGACGCGCAAGCGCAGGGGGAGTGCGATACCCCGAGCCCTCCATCTCGCCGAGCAGCTCGACGCCGTCCGCCAACGCTGGGGCGGGCGGCTGCGCCAGATCGCCCTGGCCGCCGTGGGCCTGCT
>JBFIWG010000307.1:0-4194 GCA_041606495.1 Nocardioidaceae bacterium | reverse complement strand
TGGCGACCTCGACCTCCACCGGGATGCGGGTCCAGTGCTCGATGGCGTACTTGGCGATCAAGCCCGCGTGGTAGGCGGTGCCGCAGGCCACCACGAAGATCTTGTCGACGTCGCGCAGCTCCTGGTCGGACAGCCGGACCTCGTCGAGCATCAGCTCCCCGTGCCGGCCGAGGCGGCCGAGCAGGGTGTCGGCGACCGCCTGCGGCTGCTCGAAGATCTCCTTGCGCATGAACCAGTCGTAGCCGCCCTTCTCCGCGGCCGAGAGGTCCCAGCTGACGTGGTACGGCGTGGCGTCGGCGGGCTCGCCGTGGAAGTCGGTGACCTCGACGCCCTCGCGGGTGATCGTCACGACCTGGTCCTGACCGAGCTCGAGCGCTTCGCGGGTGTGCTCGATGAAGGCAGCCACGTCGGAGGCGAGGAAGTTCTCCCCCTCGCCGAGGCCGACCACGAGCGGGGAGTTGCGTCGGGCGGCCACCACCCGGTCCGGGTCCTGCGCGTCGACCGCGACCAGGGTGAACGCGCCGTCGAGGACCTGGCAGACCCGCTGCATGGCCACGGTGAGCGTGGCCCCCTTCGCCACCTCGGCCTCGAGAAGGTGCGAGGCGACCTCGGTGTCGGTCTCCGACAGCAGGTCGTGGCCGGCGTCCTCGAGCTGGAGCCGCAGCGCCGCGTAGTTCTCGATGATGCCGTTGTGCACCAGCGCGACCCTGGCCTGCTGGCCGAGGTGCGGGTGGGCGTTGCGGTCGTTGGGGGCGCCGTGGGTGGCCCACCGGGTGTGCCCGATGCCCGTGGTCGACGCGGGCAGCGGCTCGTCGGCGAGGGCCTTGTCGAGGTTCGCCAGCTTGCCGGCGCGCTTGCTCGAGGCGATGGCGCCTTCGTGCACGAGCGCGATCCCGGTCGAGTCGTAGCCGCGGTACTCCAGCCTGCGCAAGCCCTCGATCACGATGCTCTCGGCCTGCCGCGGCCCGACGTACCCCACGATTCCACACATGCGCCACACCTTACCTTCGGCCGACCGGCCGGAGCCGACCGCGACAGGCGGTACGTGACGGGCCTCTCCCCCGGGCCGTGTGAGGCCGGTTCCGATGCTGCGGAACAATACGGGCATGGCATCCGCGCAGCCCAACGGCGTCGACCGGGAAACCTCGCCGTACGTCGAGCTCGACCGCGCCGCATGGGCGGCTCTCGGTGCGACCACCGAGCAACCTCTGAGCGCGGAGGAGATCGATCGGGTCCGCGGCCTGGGCGATGAGCTCGACCTCGACGAGGTGCAGCAGGTCTACCTGCCGCTGTCGCGGCTGCTGAGCCTCTACGTCAAGGCCGCCGGTGACCTGCACCGCGCACAGGAGGAGTTCCTGTGCCAGCCGCACCCGCCGCGGACCCCCTTCGTGATCGGCCTGGCCGGCTCCGTCGCGGTCGGCAAGTCGACGACCGCCCGGGTGCTCCAGGAGATGCTGGCGCACTGGCCGGAACACCCTGCGGTGTCGCTGATCACCACCGACGGCTTCCTCTATCCGAACGCCGAGCTCCAGCGCCGGGGCCTGCTGACCCGGAAGGGCTTTCCCGAGTCCTACGACCGGAAGGCGCTGCTGCGGTTCGTCATCGACCTCAAGTCCGGCAAGGACGAGGTGGAGGCCCCGACGTACTCCCACCTGACGTACGACGTGGTGCCCGACGAGAAGGTCGTGGTCAAGCGCCCCGACATCGTGATCATCGAGGGCCTCAACGTCCTGCAGCCTGCACGGGTCCGCGACGACGGCCGCACCGGCCTGGCGATCAGCGACTTCTTCGACTTCTCCGTCTACGTCGACGCCGCCACCAGCGACATCCGGCGCTGGTACACCGAGCGGTTCCTGCGGCTGCGCGAGACCGCCTTCCGCAACCCTGCCTCCTACTTCGCGCGGTACGGCGAGCTGACCGAGGACGAGGCCGTCGAGGAGTCGCACCGGATCTGGGACAGCATCAACGGCCCCAACCTGAAGCAGAACGTGCAGCCCACCCGCGGACGCGCCACCCTGGTGCTGCGCAAGGACGCCGACCACTCGGTGCGCTACGTCCGACTTCGCAAGCTCTGACCGCCCCGAAAACCAGGTGCGCTCTCTGCCGCTGCGGTTCTACCTTCGCCTCATGGACGTACGCGGCTTCGACGTCGACGACGACGTGCTTCTGCGACGTTTTCACGAGTTGGTGGACACCGCGGACCGCTTCGAGCGGCCGTGGACGCCGACCTGGTCCTTCGAAGAGGTCGCACTGAACTTCCGGGAGCCGGACGCGGGTGAACGGTGGGATGCGTTCGCGGCCTTCGACGACAGGGAGATGGTGGGCGCCGGCTTCGCGGTGCTGCCGCTGCTGGACAACACCGACAAGGTGTACGCCGGGATCTTCGTGGAGCCGGCCCAGCGACGCCGCGGGATCGGGACGGCGCTCGTGGAGCACCTGGTCGAGCGGGTGAGGGCGGAGGGACGGACGTCGGTCCTGGTCGAGGCCGGGATCCCGTTCGAGGGACGGGAGACCCACCCCTACCGACGTTTCGCCGACGCCCTCGGCTTCCGCATGGCGAGCGTCGAGGTGCACCGGGTGCTCGATCTGCCGCTGCCATCCTCGGAGCTCGACGCTCTCGCCTCGGAGTGCGCGGCGCACCACGGGGCGTACCGGCTGCACACCTTCCAGGACACCATCCCCGACCGGTACCTGGACTCCTACTGCTACCTGGAGAACCAGCTCGCGCTCGATGCGCCCACCGGAGAGATCGACTTCGAAGCCGAGGCGATGACGCCGGAGATCTTCCGGGAGCGCACGGACCGGCTCCTCCGGCAGGGCAGGCACCGGCTGACCACACTCGCGGTCACCGCCGACGACGAGGCGGTGGCGATGACCGACCTCGTCATTCCGCGCGAGGACATGCCCAAGGTCCACCAGTGGGCCACCCTGGTCCGGCGCGACCACCGCGGGCACCGGCTCGGGATGGCGGTCAAGGTGCAGAACATCCGTGCGCTGCAGGAGCGGTACCCGGAGCGAACCCAGATCTACACCTCGAACGAGGAGGCCAACGACAACATGGTCTCCATCAACGAGCGACTCGGCTTCCGCCCGTTGGAGATCCTGCCGGAGTTCCTGCTGAAGCTCGACTGACCGGTCAGATGAGCTTGCGCTGGAACTCCCCGAGCCGTTCGACGGGCCGGAACCCCATCCGCTCGTTCACACCGATCATGTGGCTGTTCACCTCAGCGTTGTAGGTGGTCAGCACCCTCAGGTCGTCGCGCTCGCGCTGCAGCCACAGCAGGTTCCGCGCCTTCGTGGCGAGGCCGAGCCGGTGGCCACGGTGTTCCGGGTGTGCGAGCGTCCCCCACTGGAAGACCCTCCCCGGGTCGTAGCGCGGAACGACCAGCTCTGAGTACGCCGCGACGGTGCCGTCCGGAGCGATGGCGACGGTGGTGTACTTCGTCCGACCGGACTCCTCGAACACCTTCTCGTCCGCGCGGATCCGATCCGCGTCGAACACCTCCCCCTCGACCTCGAGCTCGCCGGTCGGCGCCTCGGTCATCAGTGAGCCGATCAGCCGGCCGAACGAGTCCAATATGTCGTCGGGGACCGGGCCGGTGAACTGCCGGATCTGGTAGCCGGGGTGGTACGGCGTCGCCTCGTCGACCAGGCCCTGGAGCATCCGCTCGTCCGCCGGGAGGTCGAGCACCCGCTGCACGTCCCCGAGACCGAACGTGAAGCCGCGATGGGTGAGGAAGTCGGCGTACGCGTGGCCTGCGCCGTCGGCGGGTCCGTCGTACGGGTAGGCCGCCTCGGTGTTGAGCACGGTGCGGCCGTGTCGCTCGGCCTCGCCGATCAGGTGCTCGAGCATGGCCGAGCCGAGGCCGCGGTTGCGCTGCGAGGGCAGGGTGTTGACCTCGACGTACGCCTGGGTGAGGTTGTCCATCAGCGGCAGGTCGAGGGCGCCGACGACCAGGACCTGTCCGTCGACCCGGCCGCTCCAGGCCAGGGCCCTGGAACCGGGGTTGTCCTCGGCCCGGAGCTGGGCGCGGATCTCCTCGAGCTGCCAGGGCGTCGCGTGCTCGCGCTGATGCACGTTGGACGCGAGGTACGTCGCGTGCCAGGCGGCCATCGCGTCGGGGTCGTTCGGGTCGAGCCGCTCGATCACGAGCTCGGAGGCGGGTGCGTTCACAGCGCCGAGGCTAAGCCTCG
>JBFIWG010000306.1:0-4205 GCA_041606495.1 Nocardioidaceae bacterium | reverse complement strand
GGGAGCTGAGGCTGAGCCTAGACGGGGCCGGGCACCTCACGTCCCCGGCCCCGTCGTGTCGCTCAAGCCTTCTTGGTCTCCCAGAAGATCTCGGCGATCTCGTCGATCTTGGCCAACAGGTCGTCGGCGGTCTTGGCGTCCATCGAGCCCTTGGCACCGGAGGCACCGGCGAGCTTGGTCGCCTCGTTGAAGAGAGTGTGCAGCTGCGGGTACTTCTCGAAGTGCGGCGGCTTGAAGTAGTCGGTCCACAGCACCCAGAGGTGGTGCTTGACCAGCTCGGCCCGCTCCTCCTTGATCACGACAGCGCGAGTGCGGAAGTCCGGGTCGTCGTTGTCGGCGAGCTTGCCGATGATCCCCTTGATCGACTCTGCCTCGATCCGCGCCTGGGCGGGGTCGTAGACACCGCAAGGGAGATCGCAGTGAGCGTGGACTTCGAGGGTCGGTGCGAACAGTCGCGCGAGCATCCGTGGGTCCTTTCTGTAGATCGTGTTCGGCACAAGCAACTGCGACACTACTCCGCGGGGACAGGTGCGAGCGACGAGGGCGGTGGGATGCATTGGCACGACGGGTCGGCATCGCCGTGGTCCGCGGACGGTCCATGCAACCGACGTTGTACGACGGTGATCGGCTGCTGGTCCTGCACGGTGTCCGGCCGCGCCTCGGGAGGCTGGCCGTCGTACGCCTTCCGGACGGGGTGGTGGCGGTGAAGCGAACCACCCGACTCGAAGCCGACGGCTGGTGGGTGGAGCGGGACAACCCGGCCGAGGGTGTGGACTCATGGTCCGTGGGTGCCATCGGCGACGAGCACGTCCTGGCCCGGGTCCTGTGGCGCGTGTGGCCGCTGTGGCGAACGGTGTCGCGTACGCCACATTCCGGATAGGCCGGTTCCGCCCCGACCCCTCCGGTGCCAGACTGTGGGCACTGGGAGACCCCCGCTTCGGAATGCAGTGTTTCGCCGCCCTACCTCGCGGCGCCTCGATCTGCCGAGTTGTTCCCCCAAGACAAAGGGCACCATTCATGGTTGCATCGACAGCAATGCCCGACCCAGAGATCCCTCGCTCGGACGATCCCGTCTTCAAGCTGCACGTCGGCGGCAAGATGGAGGTCGCCTCGAAGGTCGCTCTGAAGGGTCGGGACGATCTCTCCCTCGCCTACACCCCCGGCGTCGCCCGGGTCTGTGAGGCGATCGCGGAGGACCCGGGGCTGGCCGACGACTACACCTGGGTGTCGAACACCGTGGCGGTGGTGACTGACGGGACGGCCGTGCTCGGCCTCGGCGACATCGGGCCCTCCGCGGCCATGCCGGTGATGGAGGGCAAGGCGGTGCTGTTCAAGCAGTTCGCCGGCGTCGACGCTGTCCCCATCTGTCTGGACACGACGGACACCGACGAGATCATCGACACCGTCGCGCGGCTTGCGCCGAGCTTCGGCGGGATCAACCTCGAGGACATCTCCGCGCCCCGCTGCTTCGAGATCGAGCAGCGGCTGCAGGAGCGACTGTCCATCCCGGTCTTCCACGACGACCAGCACGGCACCGCCGTGGTCGTGCTGGCGGCGCTGGAGAACGCGCTGAGGCTCACCGGCCGGTCGATGGCCGAGACCCGGGTCGTCATCTCCGGCGCAGGGGCCGCTGGTGTTGCAGTGGCCCGGATCCTGCTCGCGGCCGGGCTGCGGGACCTCGCGGTGGTGGACCGGCAGGGCGTGCTGAACTCCGCCCGAGCCGACCTGAGCCCGGTGAAGCAGCTGCTCGCCCAGGACACCGCGGACACCACGGGTCGGGAGGGGCCGCTGGTCGAGACGATCGACGGCGCCGATGTGTTCATCGGGGTCTCCGGAGGCAGCGTGCCCGAGGAGGCCGTGGCGCGGATGGCACCTGACGCGATCATCTTCGCGCTGGCGAACCCCAACCCCGAGGTGCATCCCGACATCGCGCACAAGTACGCCCGGGTGGTCGCCACCGGCCGGTCGGACTATCCGAACCAGATCAACAACGTGCTGGCGTTCCCGGGGATCTTCCGGGGCGCGTTCGACGTGCGGGCGACGAGCATCACCGAGACGATGAAGCTCGCGGCCGCCGACGCGCTCGCCGCGCTGGTGGTCGACGAGCTCAGCGAGGACTACGTGATCCCTTCGCCCTTCGACTCCCGGGTGGCGCCGGCCGTTGCTGCCGCGGTGGCGCAGGCGGCGCGGGAGGCCGGAGTCGCCCGCCGTTGACCCGCGCCTTCTGCCCCGTTGAGCCGGGGCTTCTGCCGTGTTGAGCCGGGGGTTCTGCCGTGTTGAGCCGGAGGTTCTGCCGTGTTGAGCCGGTGGTGGTGCCGGTTCGGTCTCGGTGGCCACCGGCAGTAGGGTCGGGTCATGTTTGCTGTCTACGCCCAGAGCTTCTCGAACGAGGATCCCCTGTCCGGTCTGGTGATCGGTGAACGACCGGACCCCGTCGCCCCTGATGGGTGGACGCGCGTGCAGGTCAAGGCCGCATCCCTGAACCACCATGACCTGTGGTCGCTGCGCGGCGTCGGGCTGCGTGAGGAGTCGCTGCCGATGATCCTCGGCTGCGACGCCGCCGGGTACGACGAGGACGGGAACGAGGTCGTCGTACACGCGGTGATCAGCGATCCGGCGTGGACCGGCGACGAGACGTTCGACCCGAAGCGGTCCCTGCTGAGCGAGAAACATCAAGGCACCTTCGCGGACACCGTGGTCGTACCGCGCGTGAACGTCGTACCCAAGCCGGCCTCCCTGACCTTCGAGGAGGCCGCCTGCCTGCCCACGGCATGGCTGACGGCGTACCGGATGCTGTTCACGCAGGGACAGCTGAAGCCAGGAGACACCGTGCTGGTGCAGGGCGCCGGCGGCGGGGTCGCAACCGCGCTGATCGCCCTGGCTCACGCCGGGGGACTGCGGGTGTACGCAACCAGCCGGGACGAGGCCAAGCGCGAGCGGGCACTCGAGCTCGGTGCGGACGAGGTGTTCGAGAGCGGCGCGAGGCTCCCGCAACGGGTCGATGCGGTCATGGAGACTGTCGGCAAGGCGACCTGGTCGCACTCGATCAAATCGTTGCGTCCTGGCGGGGCTATCGTCATCTCGGGTGCGACGAGCGGCCCCAACCCCGACAACGCCGAGCTGACCAGGATCTTCTTCCTGCAGCTGCGGATCATCGGCTCGACGATGGGAACGCGGTCTGAGCTGGCTTCGCTGGTGAACCTGCTCGACGTCACAGGCGTGCGTCCCGTGATCGACCACGTTATGCCGATGGCCGACGCCAAGGCCGGGTTCGAGGCTATGGCCCGCGGCGACGTGTTCGGCAAGATCGTGTTCACTCGCTAGGTTCCTGGCCATGGCAACCCATCTGGTAACCGGAGCAGGATCTGGCATCGGAGCGGCAACGGCACGGCGGCTCGCTGAACGTGGCGACACGTTGCTGTTGCTCGCTCGGGACGACAGCCGCGGCGCCGAGCTCGTAGACCAGTTCCCGGGATCGCGGGCGGTGGTCGCCGATCTCGCGGAGCCGGCTTCGATCGCCGATGCCCTGGCGGGCCAGGACCTGCCGGACAGGCTCGACTCCCTGCTGCACGTTGCGGGTGTCGTGGAGCTCGGGGGAGTTGGCGAGCTGAGCGCTAACCAGTGGCGGCTCAGCATGGATGTGAACCTGCTGGCACCCGCCGAGCTCACCCGGCTGCTGCTGCCGGCATTGCGGGCCGCACGCGGGCAGGTCGTGTTCGTCAACTCGGGAGCGGGTCTCAGTGCCCGTCCGGAGTGGGGTTCCTACGCGGCGGGCAAGCACGGGTTACGAGCGTTGGCCGACTCGTTGCGCGGTGAGGAGGGTGCGAACGGGATCCGCGTGACCAGCGTGTATCCGGGCCGCACGGCGACCCCCATGCAGGAGAAGGTGCACGAGCATGAAGGCAAGGAGTACGACCCCTCGGCCTGGATCGCACCGGAGTCCGTCGCGACCGCGATCCTGACCGCCCTGGACCTCCCTCGAGACGCCGAGCTGACCGACCTCTCAGTCCGTCCCACCCCCGCTAGTTGAGCCGGGCCTTGTGCCGCGTTGAGCCGGGCATTGTGCCGTCGTACGACGCGCGAGGGGCCGCCTAGCACGGCAGAACCCGCGGCTCAACGGAGCAGAACCCGCGGCTCAACGAGGGGGAGGGTCGGCTAGTCGTCGTCGGGGTCGTCGAGACGGGCCAGCCACGTGGCCAGCCGCT
>JBFIWG010000305.1:0-4215 GCA_041606495.1 Nocardioidaceae bacterium | reverse complement strand
GCTGATCGGCAAGGGCATGAACGCCTCGCCGGGTGCTGCCGTCGGCAAGGCGGTGTTCGACTCCTACACCGCGGTGAAGTGGTCCCGCTCCGGCGAGAAGGTCATCCTCGTGCGCCGCGAGACCAACCCCGACGACCTCAAAGGCATGGTCTGCTCGAAGGGGATCCTGACGAGCCGAGGCGGCAAGACGTCCCACGCAGCAGTGGTGGCCCGTGGCATGGGCCGGACCTGCGTGTGCGGCGCGGACGCGCTGGACGTCGACGTCCAGGCCAAGAGGTTCACCAGCAACGGCGTGACGATCAACGAGGGTGACGTGATCTCCATCGACGGCACCACCGGTGAGGTGTTCGCCGGGGAGGTGCCGGTGATGGACAGCCTGGTGGTGCGGCACTTCGAAGGCGACGCCGAGGCCGACCGGAACGAGCTGGTGATAGCCGTCGAGCGGCTCATGCAGCACGCGGACCAGAGCCGGCGTCTCGGCGTGCGTGCGAACGCCGACACTCCCGAGGACGCGGCTCGCGCCCGTCGGTTCGGGGCCGAGGGGATCGGCCTGTGCCGGACCGAGCACATGTTCCTGGGCGACCGGAAGGTCCTGGTCGAGCACCTGATCATCGCCGACACCCCTGCGGAGCAGGAGCAGGCCCTGGCGGAGCTGCTGCCGATGCAGCGCGACGACTTCGTCGGCATCCTCGAGGCGATGGACGGCTTGCCGGTCACGATCCGGCTGATCGACCCGCCGCTGCACGAGTTCTTGCCCGACTACACCGAGCTCTCGGTGCAGGTCGCGGTCGAGGACGACCACGGCAACCGGAGCAGCCGGCACCACAAGCTGCTGGACGCGGTGAAGCGGTTGCACGAGCAGAACCCGATGCTCGGACTGCGTGGGGTTCGGCTCGGCATCGTGATCCCCGGCCTGTTCACCATGCAGGCCCGGGCGATCCTGGAGGCCGCGGCGATCCGGCGCAAGGCCGGGGGTGACCCGCGCCCGGAGATCATGATCCCGCTGGTGGCCACGGTGCAGGAGCTGGAGCTGGTCAAGGCCGACATCATCCGGGTGGCCCGCGAGATCAAGGAGGACACCGGGGTGGAGCCTGTGTTCAAGGTGGGCACGATGATCGAGCTGCCCCGTGCGGTGATGGCGGCCGGTGAGATCGCCGAGGCGGCGGAGTTCTTCTCCTTCGGCACCAACGACCTGACCCAGATGACGTGGGGGTTCTCCCGCGACGACGTCGAGGCCTCCTTCTTCAGCACCTACTTGGAGAAGGGCGTGTTCGGGGTGTCGCCGTTCGAGACCCTGGACCGGGACGGCGTCGGTCAGCTGGTGCGGCACGCCGTGGAGCAGGGGCGAGCGACGCGGCCCGACCTGCACCTCGGTGTGTGCGGCGAGCACGGCGGGGACCCGGACTCGATCCACTTCTTCGACGAGGTAGGGCTGGACTACGTCTCCTGCTCGCCGTTCCGGGTGCCGGTCGCCCGGCTCGAGGCGGGCCGGTCCGCGGGGTACGGCGAGCAGAGCGACTACGCCTGAGCCTCTCGCACAACGTCATACGTTCTGCGACGTATACCGCGCAGAACGTATGACGCTAAATCGGTTCGCGCGCTCGCGCCCGGCCAAGCACAATGGTCGGCTGTGGGTCACGTAGACATTGCCGGAGTCCGATACGAGCTGCCCGACGGTCGGGTGCTGCTCGACGACGTCTCGTTCAGGGTGGGGGAGGGCGCCAAGGTCGCGCTCGTCGGCGCCAACGGCGCGGGCAAGACCACCCTGCTGCGCATCATCACCGGTGACCTGGTCCCGCACGCCGGCGCAATCACCCGCACGGGCGGCCTCGGCGTGATGCGGCAGATGGTGACGCACGGCAACGAGGGCAAGACCGTCCGCGACCTGCTCCTGTCGGTCTCGCCGCCGCGCGTGCGCACGGCCGCGGAGCAGGTCGACGCCTGCGAGCTCGCGATGATGGAGAACGACGACGAGCGGACCCAGATGAGGTACGCCGAGGCGCTCGCGGAGTGGGCCGACGCCGGAGGGTACGACGTCGAGGTGACCTGGGACGTCTGCTGCACCTCGGCCCTGGGAGTGCCGTTCGACCGGGCGAAGTACCGCGAGCTGACCACGCTGTCGGGCGGTGAGCAGAAGCGGCTGGTGCTGGAGTTCCTGCTTTGCGGGCCCGACGAGGTGCTGCTGCTCGACGAGCCGGACAACTTCCTCGACGTGCCGGGCAAGACCTGGCTGGAGGGCCGGATCAACGAGTCCAGCAAGACCATTCTCTACATCAGCCACGACCGGGAGCTTCTGAACAACACCGCCACCCGCGTGGTGACCGTCGAGCTCGGCGCCGCCGGGAACACCGTCTGGGTGCACCCGGGCGGCTTCGCGTCGTACCACGACGCTCGTCGCGAGCGGTTCGCCCGGTTCGAGGAGCTGCGTCGGCGCTGGGACGAGGAGCACGCCAAGCTCAAGGCGTTGGTGCTTCGCTACAAGATCAAGGCGGAGTACAACGACGGCCTCGCCTCGCAGTACAAGGCCGCGCAGACCCGGCTCCGCAAGTTCGAGGAGGCCGGACCGCCGCAGGCGATCCCGCGTGAGCAGAGCGTGACGATGAGGCTCAAGGGCGGGCGCACCGGCAAGCGGGCCGTGGTGTGCGAGGAGCTCGAGCTGACCGGGCTGATGAAGCCGTTCGACCTCGAGGTCTGGTACGGCGAGCGGGTCGCCGTGCTCGGCTCGAACGGATCGGGGAAGTCGCACTTCCTTCGGCTGCTCGCGGCCGGCGGCAGCGACCCGGACGTGGAGCACCGTCCGGTGGGGGAGGTTCCGGTGAAGCCGGTCCTGCACACCGGCCGTGCCCGGCTCGGCGCCCGAGTGCGACCGGGGTGGTTCGTGCAGACCCACGAGCATCCGGAGCTGATGGGACGGACGCTGCTGGAGATCCTGCACCGAGGCGACGACCACCGCGCCGGCATGCCGCGCGAGCAGGCCTCGCGGGCGCTGGACCGCTACGAGCTCGCGCATGCCGCCGAGCAGAAGTTCGAGTCGCTCTCCGGAGGCCAGCAGGCGAGGTTCCAGATCCTGATGCTCGAGCTGTCCGGCGCCACCCTGCTGCTGCTCGACGAGCCGACCGACAACCTCGACGTGGAGTCGGCCGAGGCGCTCGAGGAGGGACTGGAGTCCTTCGACGGCACCGTCGTCGCGGTCACCCACGACCGGTGGTTCGCTCGCGGCTTCGACCGGTTCCTGGTCTACGGCGCAGACGGCTCGGTCTACGAGTCCGACGGTCCGGTCTGGGACGAGGGGCGCGTGCAGCGCGTCCGCTGAAGGGCTCGGCATTCCGTCGCACGGACAACCCCTGCAAGACCTTGCAGGGGTTGTCCGTTTCTTGCAGTTGCGCATAGTGTGGTCCGGCTCACCCCTGTTGGTGATGGTTCATCCCTTTCTCGGACCCAGGAGACCCTGTGCTTCGTCGCACCATCCGCATGGCCACGCCCGCCCTGCTCGTCGTACCCCTGCTCCTGCCGACCGGGCTGGCCGCGCCGGCGGCTGCCGAGCACACCGAGGCGCCGAGCCAGGTCACGCTGGTCGGTTCCCTGCAGGACGAGCTGGGCTGTGACGCCGACTGGCGGCCGGCCTGCGAGGCGACCGCGCTCGAGCCGGTCGAGGGGACCACGGCGTACGACGCCGTGCTGACGGTCCCGGCCGGCAGCTACGCGTTCAAGGTGGCGCTGAACGGCGGGTGGGACGAGAGCTACGGCGGTGGCGGCGACGGCAAGGCGGACATCCCGCTCCACCTCGAGCACGACACCGAGCTCCGGTTCAGCTACGACCACACCTCGCACGCGGTCGCGGTCGCCCCGGCCGAGCAGCCGTCGGGAGAGGTGACCCGGGCCGACCGCAAGCTGGCCGGCACCTCGCTCCGGCAGCCGACCACCCGCGAGCGCTTCTACTTCGTGATGCCCGACCGGTTCGCCAACGGAGATCGCCGCAACGACACCGGCGGCCTCGAGGGTGACCGGCTCGAGCACGGCTACGACCCGACCGACAAGGGCTTCTACCACGGCGGCGACATCGCCGGTCTCACCAAGAAGCTCGACTACGTGGCCGGGCTGGGCACGACCGCGATCTGGCTGACCCCATCCTTCCAGAACCGACCGGTGCAGGGGAGCGGTGCGAACGCCTCGGCCGGCTACCACGGCTACTGGATCACCGACTTCACCCGGATC
>JBFIWG010000304.1:0-4226 GCA_041606495.1 Nocardioidaceae bacterium | reverse complement strand
GGTACCCCCGCGTGACTGCGCTCGACCAGCTCGACCTCGACGTCGGCGAGGGCGTGACCGGTCTCGTGGGCGCGAACGGGGCAGGCAAGTCGACACTGATCAAGATCCTGCTCGGGCTGACGTCCGCGACGAGCGGCAGCGCGCACGTGCTCGGGCACGACGCCGCCACCGAGGGCATCCTCGTCCGTTCGCTCGTGGGCTACATGCCCGAGCACGACTGCCTGCCGGCCGACGTGTCGGCGAGCGACCTGGTGATTCACCTGGGTCAGATGTCCGGGCTTCCCTACGCGGCAGCTCGGGAACGGGCCTCCGACGTACTTCGCCACGTGGGTCTGGCGGAAGAGCGGTACCGCCCGATCGGCGGCTACTCCACCGGCATGAAGCAGCGGGCGAAGCTGGCCCAGGCCCTCGTCCACGACCCGCGGCTGGTGCTGCTCGACGAGCCCACCAACGGGCTCGACCCCTCCAGCCGCGACGACATGCTGGCCCTCGTACGACGGATCGGCACCGACTTCGGCATCGCGGTCCTCGTGACCTCCCACCTGCTCGGCGAGCTGGAGCGGATCAGCGACCACGTCGTCGTCCTGGACAGCGGGAGACTGCTCCGCTCCTCGGCGACCACGGAGTTCATGCATGCCACCGGGACCCTCCTGGTCGAGGTGCAGGGCCGGGCGGATGCCGGGCGGCTGCTCGGGCAGGCGCTGGTCGACGCGGGGCACCGCGCGCGGCTGGAGGGGGTCATGGTCGAGGTCGAGGTCAAGGACGAGCGCACCTACGACCTCGTCCGCGATCTCACGGTCGACCTCGGGCTCGGACTGGTACGGGTCCAGGAGCGGCACCACCGGATCGAGGACGTCTTCCGGGAAGGGGTCGCCGGCAGTGTCCAGCCCGCCTGACGCCCCAGACACTTCGCCACCCGGTGCCATCCACGACATCGGGTACCGCCCCTACTCCGGACCCCGCCTCGGCGAGGGGGCTGTGGCCCGGGCGCTGTTCCTGACCGGCTTGCGCAACTGCTACGGCCTGGGCCGCTCGGGGCGATCGAAGATCCTGCCGATGGCTCTGCTCGGGCTGATGCTGCTCCCGGCGCTCATCCTCGTGGGCATCCTCGTGCAGGCACGGCAGATTCTCGACCTGGACGAGCAAATCGTCCCGTACTCCGTCTACCCGATCACCACCCAGCTGCTGATCTCCGTGTTCGTCGCCGCGCAGGCACCGGCCCTGATCTCCCGGGACCTCAGGTTCGGCACGATCACGTTGTACCTCGCCCGGCCGGCCCGACGGTCGACGTACGTCCTGGTCCGACTCGCGTCGCTGACGGTGGCGACCTTCCTGCTTGTCGCCGCGCCCCTCCTGCTGATGTACCTCGGTGGTTTGCTGGCAGGCCTGCCGTTCGGGCGCGAGACGGAGCTCTTCCTGCAAGCGACGGCCGGAGCCCTGCTGCTGGCCGCCTGCCTCGCCGGCCTGGCGGCGCTGGTCTCGGCACTCACGATCCGGCGCGGGCTGGCCGTCGCGGCGGTGATCATCGTGCTGCTCGTCAGCTACACCGTCGTCTCGACAATCCAGGGGATCTCGCGGGAGAACGACCGAGAGATCGTGGGCGAGGTGGCCGGGCTTTTCTCGCCGTACACGCTGGTCAACGGTGTGCAGGTCTTCCTCTTCGACTCCCCCGTGGCGACCCCCACCCCGCCCGATGGCCCCGGCATGGGCGTCCTCACGCTCGTCGCCGCCGCGGTGGTCGTGCTGGGTTCGGTTCTGGCGATGCTGGGCCGCTACCGGCGGGTGACCGCATGAGCACGCTTCGGCTGGACCGGGTGTCCAGGTGGTTCGGCAACGTCGTCGCGGTCAACGACGTCTCGATGACGATCGGCCCGGGCGTGACCGGGCTGCTCGGTCCGAACGGCGCGGGGAAGTCGACCCTCATCGCGCTGATGTCCGGCTTCCTCGCCCCGTCCACCGGGACGGTCGACCTTGACGGCGAGCCACTGTGGCGCAACGAGCAGGTCTACAGGTCGGTCGGCCTGGTCCCCGAGTGTGAGGCGCTCTTCGAGTACCTCACCGGGCGACAGTTCGTCGTCGCCAACGCCGAGCTGCACGGGCTGGCGGACCCGGGGGCCGCGGCTGCGGCGTCCATCGCGCTGGTGGAGATGAGCGACGCTCAGGACCGCACGATCGCGACGTACTCCAAGGGAATGCGCCAGCGGATCAAGATGGCATCCTCCCTCGTGCACGACCCGACGGTGCTTCTCCTGGACGAGCCGTTCAACGGGATGGACCCCCGACAGCGGATCCACCTGATGGAGCTCCTCCGCACGATGGGGGCGGAGGGCCGCACGGTGCTGTTCAGCTCGCACATCCTCGAGGAAGTTGAGCAGGTCGCCCGCCAGATCGAGGTCGTGGTCGCGGGACGGCATGCCGCCTCGGGCGACTTCGGGGCGATCCGGCGTCTGATGACCGACCGTCCCAACCGGTTCGTGCTGCGCACCGACGACGACCGGAGCATGGCCTCAGCCCTGCTGGCGCACCCGTCGGTGCGCGGTGCCCGGCTTCGCGACGAGGGCGGAGTTGAGGTCGAGGCCTCCGACTTCGGTCGGTTCAGCGAGGCCCTGCCCAGACTCGCCCGCGACAACCGGGTGCGACTGCTCGAGGTGACCCCGACCGACGAGTCGCTCGAGAGCGTCTTCGCGTACCTGGTGTCGGCATGAGTGCGCCGCTCTCGCGGACGGTCGTCCGGCTGGCCGTCCGCAGCGTCTTCGGACGCCGACGGGGGATCCTGCTGTTCGCCCTGCCCTTGGTGCTGGTCGGGCTGGCCGCCCTGGTCCGGGTCCTCGTCGGGCAGGACTCCGACGCCGCTCAGGACACCCTCAACGCGCTTGGTCTTGCCGTGATCGTGCCGCTGGTAGCGCTGCTGGCGACCACCGGTGTCCTCGCCCCGGAGATCGATGACGGGTCGATCTCCTACCTGCTGGCCAAGCCGATCTCCCGTCACACGATCGTCCTCAGCAAGCTCGTCGTGGCAGCTGCCTGCGTGCTCGTGTTCGCGGCGATCCCGATGTTGGCGGCCGGGCTGGTCCTGCTGACCGACGTACCCGGCCTCGGCCTCGGCTTCGCGCTCGGTGCGGTGACCGGCGGCGTCGCGTACTGCGCCCTCTTCGCGCTGCTGTCGGTGCAGACCCGGCATGCGGTGGTCATCGGCCTGCTCTACCTGCTGATCTGGGAAGGACTGCTCGGCGGTCTGCTCGACGGCGTCCGCTGGCTCAGCGTGACCCGATGGGCAGGGGCGATCGCGCAGGAGGTGGCCGGCGGCATCACGCTGGTGCCGGACCTGAGCACTTCGTACGCCGTCCTCGCCACTGCTGTCGTCATCGTTGCCGGCATCTGGCTCACCGGGCAGCGGCTCCGCGGCTTCAACCTGACCGGCGACGAGTAGTGCATCGGGTCGGTTACCTTCCGTCCGGTTTCGCCGTGAGAATTTAGGCTCTGGCATAGCATCCTCGACATGCTGCGAACATCGATCGGGGCCGCTGTCGGCCTCGCCCTTCTCGCCGCAGCAGGCTGCGCCAGCACGGCGAGTGAGGATCCTGGCGTCCGCCCGACCCGTGCGGCGGAGTTCACCTCCTGCCCGTCGCTTCGCTTGTCCGAGATCCCGGACGGCTTCAAGGTGAGCAGGCGACAGCTCGAGGCGCTGAGCGACAACCACATGGGCGAGGTGACGACGTACGCCGACGGCAAGCGCAGCATCAAGGTCTACTCCGGCCCGGACCTCTACGACTCACTGGAGGACCTCGACCTGACGGCTGACGTCGTCCGCACCGACGAGTTCGAGTTCGAGCTCTCCAGCACACTGCTGCAGCCCGAGCTGCTGATCGCGGTGATGGACGAGGAGCAGTTCGACGAGCCCTGTGACAGCCACGGCGTGCTGACCCGGCACGTTGAACGCGCGCAGATGCTCGAGCTCCTCGCGGGTCTGGAGCTGCACCCCAGCCGCTGACCTACGCCGGCTCCGGCTCCAGCATCTCCATCAGTCACCCACGCACCGGGAAGTCGTTCTCCGCGTGGACGGTCGTCGGGCCGCCGGCGAGGGCCGCCTGGTAGGAGAGCGCCCGCGTCACGCAGCCGACCTGGCGCGCCAGTCCGACGTACCGCACCAGCTCGTCGTGGGCAGCGAACGACTCGAACGGCTCGAGGTAGGCGTCGCGCACCCCAGTCACGCGGGGGTCGTCCAG
>JBFIWG010000303.1:0-4235 GCA_041606495.1 Nocardioidaceae bacterium | reverse complement strand
GTCCCGCCGCACCCGGCGACAGAGAGAACATTACGGAGACGCCCGCGCAGAAGGCAAATCGAGCGCCTGTGGCCCCGCTCACCTCGCAGATCAGGCGGTTTCGGACACCTCTGACAGCCGCCTCGACGCCCCGCCCTCACCTGCCGTGGTGCGGGTTCGTGGGCCGAGCGCGGTGCGCCGGTCGCGCGCGATCGGGTTCATCTCCTGCACCCGGCGTACCTCCGACTGCTCGAGGTCCTCCAGGACCAGCACGGGGTGCTCGGCGCCCGCACGACTGACGACGCGACCCTCCGGGTCGTAGACCGCGCTCCCGCCGCCGAAGGTCAGGTCGCCGCAGCGGCCGGTAAGTCCCGAGAAGACGACGTAGATCCCGTTGTCCAACGCGCGGGCGGCGTAGTAAAGGTCGCGGCGGTGCTCCGAGCCGACAAAGTACGCCGACGGGCACAGGTACGCCGCCGCCCCGTCGTCGGCCGCGGCCCTGGCGTGCTCGGGGAAACAGCCGTCGTAGCAGACGCCCAGGCCGAGCTCCCACCCGTCGACGACGATGCTCGCCCCGTGGTCGCCGGGCTCGAAGAACGCGCGTTCGGTGTCGAACATGTGCTGCTTGTCGTAGGGCGCGGTCACTGAACCGGTGTCGTCGAAGACCAGCAGCGACAGCGTGAACCGGCCGGCCCCCCGGCGTACGGCTGCACCGGCCACCGTCACCACGGACCGGTCTCGCGCCAGACGCGCCAGCGGCTCCAGTCGCGGGTCCTCGGGAGTGATCGCCTGCTCCGGCGTCCATGAGGCCGGGTCGTAGCCGGTCAGGAAGAGCTCGGGGAGTACGACGACCCGCGCACCCCGCTCGGCCGCCTCTGTCACGAGAGACACCGCCGTGGCGATGTTCGCAGACACGTCACCCGAGACGGACTCGGCCTGCGCGGCGGCCACACGCAGGAGCTCGGTCACTGGATGACGACCTCGACCCGCTGGAACTCCTTGAGCTCGGTGTAGCCGGTGGTGGCCATCGACCGACGGAGCGCACCGACGAGGTTCATGGTGCCGTCGGCAACCCGGGAGGGGCCGAACAGCACCTCCTCGAGCGTGCCGACCACACCGATCTCGACGCGCTCGCCCCGAGGAAGCTTCGAGTGCCATGCCTCGGCTCCCCAGTGGAAGCCGTGACCGGGCGCCTCGGAGGCGCGGGCCAGCGGCGAGCCGACCATCACGGCGTCGGCGCCACAGGCGATGGCCTTGGCGATGTCGCCGCTGCGGCCCACGGACCCGTCCGCGATGACGTGCACGTAGCGGCCGCCGGACTCGTCGAGGTAGTCGCGGCGTGCCGCTGCCACGTCAGCCACGGCCGAGGCCATCGGCACGGCCAGGCCCAGGACGGTGCGGGTGGTGTGCGCCGCTCCCCCGCCGAACCCGACCAGCACGCCGGCCGCGCCGGTCCTCATCAGGTGCAGCGCAGCCTGGTAGGTCGCGCAGCCTCCGACGATCACCGGGACGTCGAGCTCGTAGATGAACTCCTTGAGGTTCAGCGGCTCGGACTGCCCCGACACGTGCTCCGCGGAGACGGTGGTCCCCCTGATCACGAACATGTCCACCCCTGCGTCGACGACGCACTTGGCGAACTCCTTCGTCCGCTGCGGGGAGAGCGACCCCGCGACGGTGACCCCGGACTCGCGCATCTCCTTGAGTCGGGCGGTGATCAGCTCGGGCTTGATCGGCTCGGCGTAGATCTCCTGCAGCCGACGGGTCGCCGCCTGGCCACGCAGCTCGCCGACCTCGGCGAGGAGGTCGGACGGGTCGTCGTACCGGGTCCAGAGCCCCTCGAGGTCGAGCACTCCGAGGCCACCGTGCCGGCCGAAGGCGACCGCTGTCTGCGGGGACATCACCGAGTCCATCGGCGCCGCGAGGATCGGCAGCTCGAACCGGTACGCATCGATCTGCCAGGCGACCGAGACCTCCTCGGGGTCGCGGGTGCGGCGGCTCGGGACGATCGCGATGTCGTCGAAGGAGTAGGCCCGGCGACCGCGCTTGGCGCGACCGATCTCGATTTCCATGCTGATGGGATCTCTCGTGCTCGGTGGTGGTTGCTACAGCGTCTCGGCAGGCGGGAGCGCGGTCAAGCGCTCAGCGCGTGGTGTAGTTCGGTGCCTCGACGGTCATCTGGATGTCGTGCGGGTGGCTCTCCTTGAGTCCCGCGGAGGTGATCCGCACGAACTGCCCGCGCTCCTGCAGCTCGGGGATGGTGCGGGCACCGACGTAGAACATCGACTGCTGAAGGCCACCGATGAGCTGGTGCGCGACCGCGGACAGCGGGCCGCGGTAAGGCACCTGACCCTCGATGCCCTCGGGGACGATCTTGTCGTCACTGGCCACGTCGGCCTGGAAGTAGCGGTCCTTCGAGAAAGACTTCTTGCCGCGGGAGGCCATCGCTCCCAGCGAGCCCATGCCTCGGTAGGCCTTGTACTGCTTGCCGTTGACGAAGACCAGCTCACCGGGGCTCTCGTCGCAGCCGGCCAGCAGCGAGCCGAGCATCACGGTGTCGGCGCCGGCCACGATCGCCTTCGCGATGTCGCCGGAGTACTGCAGGCCGCCGTCGCCGATGACCGGCACGCCCGCGGGCTTGCAGGCCAGGGCTGCCTCGTAGATGGCGGTGACCTGGGGCACGCCGACGCCCGCGACGACACGGGTGGTACAGATGGAGCCCGGCCCGACGCCCACCTTCACGGCGTCGACTCCGGCGTCGACCAGAGCCTGCGCGCCGGCACGGGTGGCGACGTTGCCGCCGATGATCTGCACGTGCCTGGTGCTCGGGTCGCTCTTGAGCTTGGTGATCATCTCGAGCAGCAACCGGGCATGGCCGTTCGCGACGTCGGCGACCAGCACGTCGACTCCGGCCTCGACCAGGGTCGTCGCCCGCTCCCACGCGTCACCGAAGTAGCCGATCGCCGCACCCACCATCAGCCGGCCGGCGGAGTCCTTGGTGGCCCGTGGGTACTGCTCGGACTTCACGAAGTCCTTGACCGTGATCAGCCCGGTCAGACGACCGGCGGAGTCGACCAGTGGCAGCTTCTCCAGCTTGTGCTTGCGCAGGAGCGAGGCGGCGTCCTCGGAGCTGATCCCGACCGGTGCGGTGACCAGCGGCATCGGGGTCATCACCTCACGGACCACCCGGGTCGCCCACTCGGCGACCGGCACGAACCGAAGGTCGCGATTGGTGATGATGCCGACGAGGACGTCGTTGCCGTCGATGACCGGGAGCCCCGAGACCCGGTAGTGACCGCAGAGCTCGTCGAGCTGCTCGAGGGTGGCGTCCGGCCCGATCGTGACGGGGTCAGAGATCATCCCCGACTCCGAGCGCTTCACGTAGTCGGCCTGGCCGGCCTGGTCCTCGATCGACAGGTTGCGGTGCAGGACACCCAGCCCGCCCTGGCGGGCCATTGCGATCGCCATGCGGGACTCGGTCACCGTGTCCATCGCGCTCGAGACCAGTGGCAGCGCGACGTCGATATCGCGGGTCAGCCGGGAGGAGGTGTCGACCTCGCTCGGGATCACGTCGGTCTCACCCGGCAGCAGCAGGACGTCGTCATAGGTGAGGCCGAGTGCTGCGAACTTGTCGGGGACGCCGGCGGGTGTGAGGTTCATGGGGCCTTCCGGAACAGGTGGCGGCAGGTCGCCAGTGTACGACGCCGCCCGGACCGTGATGGTCCGGGCGGCGTCGGTGTTCACGTGCGGTTCAGCTGACCTCAGTGGCCGTGGCCGTGACCGTGGCCGTGGCCGCCGGCGGCCTCGTCCTCGTCCTCGGGCTTGTCCACGATCAGGGTCTCCGTCGTGAGCAGCATGCCCGCGATCGAAGAGGCGTTGACCAGCGCGGAGCGGGTCACCTTCACCGGGTCGAGCACACCCTGCGCGACCAGGTCGCCGTACTCGCCGGTTGCGGCGTTGTAGCCGTTGCCGACACCGGCCTCGCGCACCTTGGCGACGATGACGTAGCCGTTGTCGCCACCGTTCTCGGCGATCCAGCGGAGCGGCTCGTCGGCGGCCTTGGCCACGATCCGGGCGCCCATGGCCTCGTCACCGGTCAGGCCGAGGTCGTCCTTGAGGACGGCCACCGCGTGGATGAGGGCGGACCCGCCACCGGCGATGATGCCCTCTTCGATCGCGGCGCGCGTCGCGGAGACGGCGTCCTCGATGCGGTGCTTCTTCTCCTTCAGCTCCACCTCGGTGGCGGCGCCGACCTTGAT
>JBFIWG010000302.1:0-4236 GCA_041606495.1 Nocardioidaceae bacterium | reverse complement strand
TGGTGCCTGCGGTCTCGATCGGCGGCAGGTCGGGCAACTCGGACTTCTGGTTGCCCTGGAAGGTGAACTTCGCCTCCACGCCCTCGCCCTCGATGTCGACTAGGACGATCTGGCCGGGGCCGACCTCGCCGTAGAGCATCTTCTCGGCGAGCACGTCCTCGATCTCGCGCTGGACGGTACGACGGAGCGGGCGGGCGCCGAGCACCGGGTCGAACCCGCGCTTGGCCAGCAGCTCCTTTGCGGCCGTGGTCAGCTCGATGGACATGTCGCGGTCCTTCAGACGCAGCTCCACGCCGGCGATCATGTTGTCGACCATGGCGACGATCTGCTCCTGCGACAGCGGCGGGAACACCACGATCTCGTCGACACGGTTGAGGAACTCGGGGCGGAAGTGCTGCTTGAGCTCCTCCGACACCTTGGCCTTCATCCGGTCGTAGGACCCCTGGGTGTCGCCCTGCTGCTGGAAGCCGAGGTTGACGCCCTTGGAGATGTCCCGCGTGCCGAGGTTGGTGGTCATGATGATCACGGTGTTCTTGAAGTCCACGACCCGGCCCTGGGAGTCGGTCAGGCGACCCTCCTCCAGGATCTGCAACAGCGAGTTGAAGATGTCCGGGTGGGCCTTCTCGACCTCGTCGAAGAGCACCACGGAGAACGGCTTGCGGCGCACCTTCTCGGTGAGCTGGCCACCCTCTTCGTAGCCGACGTAGCCCGGAGGCGAACCGAAGAGCCGCGAGACGGTGTGCTTCTCGCTGAACTCGCTCATGTCGAGCTGGATCAGCGCGTCCTCGTCGCCGAAGAGGAACTCCGCGAGCGACTTGGACAGCCAGGTCTTACCGACACCGGACGGACCGGCGAAGATGAACGAACCGCCGGGGCGCTTCGGGTCCTTCAGACCGGCACGGGTGCGGCGGATCGCCCGGCTGAGCGCCTTGACGGCCTCCTCCTGGCCGATGACCCGCTTGTGCAGCTCGTCCTCCATCTTGAGCAGTCGGGTCGACTCCTCCTCGGACAGCTTCACGATCGGGATACCGGTCGCCACGGCGAGGACCTCGGCGATCAGCTCCTCGTCGACCTCGGCCACGACGTCCATGTCGCCGGCCTTCCACTGCTTCTCGCGCTCGCTCTTGGCGATGATGAGCTTCTTCTCCTCATCGCGCAACGACGCAGCAGCCTCGAAGTCCTGGCTGTCGATGGCGCCCTCCTTGCGGCGGCGCACGTCGGCGATCTTGTCGTCGAACTCGCGCAGGTCCGGCGGCGCGGTCATCCGACGGATCCGGAGCCGGGAGCCGGCTTCGTCGATCAGGTCGATGGCCTTGTCCGGCAGGAACCGGTCGGAGACGTAGCGGTCGGCCAGCGTCGCCGCAGCCACGAGGGCCTCGTCGGTGATGGTCACCCGGTGGTGAGCCTCGTAGCGGTCACGAAGGCCCTTGAGGATCTCGATGGTGTGCGCGATCGACGGCTCCTGCACCTGGATCGGCTGGAACCGGCGCTCGAGAGCGGCGTCCTTCTCGAGGTGCTTGCGGTACTCGTCCAGGGTCGTGGCACCGATCGTCTGCAGCTCGCCTCGCGCCAGCATCGGCTTGAGGATCGAGGCCGCGTCGATCGCTCCTTCGGCGGCCCCGGCACCCACCAGGGTGTGCAGCTCGTCGATGAACAGGACGATGTCGCCGCGGGTGCGGATCTCCTTCAGCACCTTCTTGAGACGCTCCTCGAAGTCACCGCGGTAGCGGGAACCGGCGACCAGGGCGCCGAGGTCGAGCGTGTAGATCTGCTTGTCCTTGAGCGTCTCCGGCACGTCGCCGCGGACGATGGCCTGCGAGAGACCCTCGACGACCGCGGTCTTGCCGTCGCCCGGCTCACCGATCAGGACAGGGTTGTTCTTGGTTCGGCGCGAGAGCACCTGCATCACGCGCTCGATCTCCTTCTCACGCCCGATGACCGGGTCGAGCTTGCCCTCGCGGGCAGCCTGCGTGAGGTTGCGACCGAACTGGTCCAGCACGAGCGAGGAGGACGGGGCGCCCTCGGCCGGTGCTCCGGCGGCGGCGGTCTCCTTGCCCTGGAAGCCCGAGAGCAGCTGGATCACCTGCTGGCGGACACGGTTCAGATCAGCGCCCAGCTTCACGAGGACCTGAGCGGCGACGCCCTCACCCTCACGAATCAGGCCAAGCAGGATGTGCTCGGTGCCGATGTAGTTGTGACCGAGCTGAAGCGCCTCGCGCAGCGAAAGCTCCAGCACCTTTTTCGCGCGCGGCGTGAAGGGGATGTGACCACTCGGGGCCTGCTGGCCCTGGCCGATGATCTCTTCGACCTGTGCGCGCACAGCCTCGAGCGAGATACCCAGGCTCTCGAGCGCCTTCGCGGCGACACCCTCACCCTCGTGGATCAGACCCAAGAGGATGTGCTCGGTGCCGATGTAGTTGTGGCTGAGCATTCTGGCTTCTTCCTGCGCCAGAACGACCACCCGACGGGCTCGGTCTGTAAATCGCTCGAACATATCTATCCATCGCTCCTTGCAATGCTCACCGCCGACCCTGCGACGGGGCTTCTCCCGTGCACTCTAGCCCGCACGGATGGGTCTACCTGTGCCCCGGTTCCGCGGTGTGAAACCGGATACGGAGGTTCAACCCCTCGTCCAGCCTACGTGTTCCGCTCACGGGCCCTAAGCGCTTCGCTGACAGCGAACGCGCGCCCTGGACCAGTGGTCAGTGGGCGGCAGCGTAGGCCTCACGGACCTCGGCCGAGACTCGTCCCCGGTCGGGCACGTCCCAACCGTTCTCGCGGGCCCACTGGCGGATGTCGGCGGCCGAGGTTCCGCCACCGGAACGCGCGGCCTTGCGACGGCGCCCAGCCTTCCCCGCGGCACGCCGACCCGCCTCGACGTACGGCTCGAGCGCCTTGCGGAGCTTGGTCGCATTCGCCTCGCTGAGGTCGATTTCATACTCGACCCCGTCGAGGGCGAACGTGACGGTCTCGTCGGCCTCCTTGCCGTCGAGGTCGTCAACCAGGATTACGTTTACTCGCTGCGCCATCGAAAAGATCCTTTACACATTCGGAAATCAAGCCCAATGCGAAAAGATTAGCGCTGTTTACTCTGGGCGAAGCAGCGGAAACAAAATCGTCTCCCGAATTCCCACTCCGGTGAGCAGCATGATCAGCCGGTCGACGCCCATGCCCATTCCTCCTGCGGGCGGCATTCCGAACTCCAAAGCGCGCAGGAAGTCCTCGTCGAGGTCCATCGCCTCCGGGTCGCCCTTTGCGGCCAGCAGCGACTGCTCGACGAGCCGCTCGCGCTGGATGACCGGGTCGTTGAGCTCGGAGTACGCCGGCGCGAGCTCGACGCCGTTGATGATCAGGTCCCACGCCTCGTTCAGTCCGGGGATGTTCCGGTGCGGCTTGGCGAGCGGCTTGACCGCCGACGGGTAGTCCTTGACGAAGGTCGGCTGGATCAGGGTGTCCTCGACCAGCTGCTCGAACAGCTCGACGGCGATCTCCGGCGCACCCCAGTGCGGCTGCAGCGCCACGTCGTGCTTGTCCGCGTAACGACGCAACGTCTCGGCGTCGGTCTCGACGTCGACCTGCTCGCCGACCGCCTCCGACACCAGATCGAGGATGGCTGCCTCGCGCCACTCACCCTCGAGGTCGATCTCCGAGCCGTCCCGCGCCTGTACGACGGTCCGCCCGATCGCCCTGGCCGCGTCCCGGACCAGCGTCTTGGTCAGGTCCATCATCGTGTTGTAGTCGCCGTAGGCCTCATAGGCCTCGAGCATCGAGAACTCGGCGGCGTGCGTGGAGTCGAGCCCCTCGTTGCGGAAGGTCCGGCCGATCTCGTAGACCCGGTCGACGCCACCGACGAGGGCGCGCTTCAGGTCGAGCTCCAGGGCGATGCGCAGCAGCATGTCCTGGTCGAGCGCGTTCAGGTGCGTGTGGAACGGACGCGCCGCGGCGCCGCCGTTGGTGAGCTGCAGGGTCGGTGTCTCGACCTCGACGTACCCGCGCTCGTCGAGGGTGTTGCGCAACGACTTCAGGACGGTTGCCTTGGTGCGCACCATCGACCTGGCCTCGGGGCGGACGATCAGGTCGACGTACCGAAGCCGAACCCGCGCCTCCTCCGACAACGGCTTGTGCTCGTTGGGAAGCGGCCGGAGCGTCTTCGCCGCCATGCGCCAGCCGGCCGCCTGGACGGAGAGCTCGCCGCGCCGGCTGGTGATCACCTCGCCCTGGACAGCCAGATGGTCG
>JBFIWG010000301.1:0-4243 GCA_041606495.1 Nocardioidaceae bacterium | reverse complement strand
GCCAGGCCGAGCAGGGCGGCAACGAGCAGGGTTACGGTCAGCTCCCGAGTGCGCATGGGGTTCGGACGCGCCTCGGCTCAGACCCGTTCCAGGCGGGTGCGCAGGCCGTCGCGTACCTCCGGCCACTCCGTGCGCAGGATGGAGAAGTACGCCGTGTCGGCCACCCTGCCGTCGTACCGCCGGCGATGTCCGCGGAGCACACCCTCGGCGCTCGCGCCCAGCCGGAGGATGGCGTCGGCGCTGCGCTTGTTCTCCGCGTCGCAGCGCAGGGCGACCCGTTCGCAGGCCCAAGTCTCGAAGGCGTGCCGCAGCATCAACAGCTTGACGTGCGGGTTGGTCTCGCCGCCCCAGAACCTCCTGCCGTAGACGGTGTTGCCGATCTCGACCCGTGGCACACCCTGCACGTAGTCGTAGAAGGACGTGACCCCGCGCAGCTCATCGGTCGCGGTGTCGAGGACGGCGAACGCCTGGATCGTGGGGTTGGACAGGAACAGCCTGATGTTGTCGGCGGCTGCCTCCTCGGACAGCGGCCGCGGAGAGGTGTGCCAGGCGTACATGTCCGGATCGCCGATGGCCGCCCAGTTTGCCGCGTGGGCGGATGAGAGAGGTACCAGTCGGACCACGGGGCCTTCGAGCCGGAGTTCGTGCAGCATGGGGCAACCCTGGCATGAAGCCACGCCGGACGGTCTGTCAGGCTCGAGAGATGACGTCAAAGACCCGCGAGATCCACCTTGCCTCTCGGCCGAACGGCTGGCCCACCCCGGAGAACTTCGCGCTCGTCGAGACCGCGCTCCCGGAGCTGTCCCCCGGTCAGGTCAAGATCCGCAACACGGTCATGTCGGTGGACCCCTACATGCGCGGTCGGATGAACGACACGAAGTCCTACGTGCCTCCGTTCCGGATCGGCGCGGCCCTCGACGGGGGCGCTGTCGGCGAGGTCGTCGAGTCCACCGACGACAACGTCCGGGTCGGCGACACCGTGCTGCACGGACTGGGCTGGCGAGAGCACGCGGTCGTCGACGCGGCCAAGGTGCGCCGCGTGGACGTGGACCGGGCACCCGCTTCGGCGTACCTGGGCGTGCTCGGGATGACCGGGACCACCGCGTACGTCGGGCTGACCAGGATCGCGCAGCTGGAGCAGGGTGACACCGTGTTCGTATCGGGGGCGGCCGGTGCGGTGGGCAGCGTCGCCGGCCAGGTGGCGCGCAACCTCGGAGCGAAGCGGGTGATCGGCTCGGCGGGCTCGCCGGAGAAGGTCGCCTACCTCGTGGACGAGCTCGGCTTCGACGCCGCGTTCGACTACCACGACGGGGCGGTCGCCAAGCAGCTCGCCGAGCACGCCCGGGACGGTATCGACGTCTACTTCGACAACGTCGGCGGTGAGCATCTCGAGGGAGCGATCGCCAACATGCGTGAGTTCGGCCGGGTGGCCGCCTGCGGTGCCATCTCGACGTACAACAACGACAAGCCCGAGCCGGGTCCGCGGAACCTCTCGCTGGTGGTCACCCGACGCCTCACGCTGCGCGGGTTCATCGTCTCCGACCACCAGGACCTGGCACCGGAGTACCTCGCCCTGGCCGCCAGCTGGGTCGCCGACGGAAGCCTTAAGTACCGCGAGACGTTCACCGACGGTCTCGAGAACGCCGTCGACGCCTTCCTGGGCCTGCACCGCGGCGAGAACCTCGGCAAGATGCTGGTCCGGCTCGGCTGAGAACCGTGCTGCTTCCGGGGGGCCTCTGGCCCTAGGGTGTGCGGCATGCCAAGCCTCTCCCTCGACGAGTCACGTCGCCGTGCAGACCTGCTCACCGTCACGTCGTACGACGTCACGCTGGACCTGACCGGTGACGACAAGACGTTCACCTCGCGTACGACGGTCGCCTTCACGGCCCGGGACAACGCCGACACCTTCGTCGACCTCAAGCCGACCCGGCTGCTGAGCGCACGCCTCAACGGCACCCCGCTCGACGTGGCGGCTCTCGCCGACGGGCGCCTGCCGCTGCGCGTCGACGCGGGCGGCAACGAGCTGGTGGTCGAGGCGGTGATGGGCTACCGCAACGACGGCGAGGGGCTGCACCGCGCCGTGGACCCAGCGGACGGCAAGCACTACACCTACGCGATGTCGTTCCTTGACGCGGCGCCACGGATCTTCGCCTGCTTCGACCAGCCCGACCTCAAGGCGCCCTACACCTTCCACGTCCGGGCCCCGCAGGACTGGGTCGTCGTCGGCAACGGTCGCGCCGAGCAGGTCGAGCCCGGCCAGTGGGAGCTGGCAACGACCCAGCCGCTGTCGACCTACTTCGTCACCCTGGTCGCGGGGCCGTACCACGTCATCACCAGCGAGCATGACGGCATCACCCTGGGGCTGGAGTGCCGGGCATCGCTCGCGGAGCACCTGGAGAAGGACGCGGAGGAGATCCTTACCGTCACCCGCCAGTGTTTCGACGAGTTCCACCGGCTGTTCGGGATCCGCTACGCGTTCGGGGACTACCACCAGGCGTTCGTCCCCGAGTTCAACGCCGGCGCCATGGAGAACCCGGGCTGCGTCACGTTCCGCGACCCGTTGGTGTTCACGTCGAAGGTCACCCGCGCCGAGCGCACCAACCGCGCCACCACCATCGCCCACGAGATGGCGCACCAGTGGTTCGGCGACCTGGTGACGATGCGCTGGTGGGACGACCTGTGGCTCAACGAGTCGTTCGCCGAGTACATGGGCAACCGGGTCGCGCACGACGCCACCGAGTTCACCGATGCCTGGGTGGACACCGGGTTCGGTCGCAAGCGGTGGGGCCTGGAGACCGACCAGCGGCCGAGCACCCATCCCGTCGCGGGCAACGGTGCGACCGACGCGCTGGCCGCGCTGCAGGACTTCGACGGGATCAGCTACGTCAAGGGATCCTCGGTGCTCAAGCAGCTGAACAGCAACCTCGGCGACGACGTCTTCTTCGCCGGCGTCCGCGAGCACCTGACCCGGCACCGGTTCGGCAACGCCACGATGCACGACCTGTTCGCGGCCTGGGAGTCCGCCGGGGCCGGCGACCTCGACGGGTGGACCGATGGTTGGCTGCGCACTGCAGGCCTCGACCTGATCCGGGTCGACCGCTCCGACGGCCACACGCAGGTCACCCGGACCACCCCGGCACAGTTCCCGGCGGACCGCAAGCACGCCATCTCGGCCGCGGTGTACGACGGTGCCCGGTGGGTCACCGAGCCGGTCACCGTCGCAGGTGCGCCGGTCCCCCTCTCCCCCGCGGCGGCCACGCGGCCCGTCGTACTCGACCCCGACGACGTCACCTGGGCCCGTTTCGGGCTCGACGATCTCACCCTTGACGCGCTGCCCGGCCTCCTGCCCGAGATCGAGAACCCGGTGATGCGGGCGTCGGTGTGGAACGCCGTCCGGGACGGCGTCGGCAACGCGCTGGTCGACCCGCAGAAGGCGCTGGGGCTCGTCGAGGCGGCGCTGCCCCACGAGGACCAGGACATCGCAGTGACTGCGCTCAGCACGTTCGGCCTGGCCACGCTCGCCGACCGCCTGGTCGCCGACCCGGGGACCGCCCGGGAGCGGGTGCACCGGGCCTCGCTCGCCAGGCTGGGCTCGGCGGCCGCAGCGTCGGGAGTGCAGCTCGCCGCCGCGCGGTCGGCGGTCGCCTCCAGCTCGGACGTTGATCGGCTTCGCGTCTGGCTGGCCGGCGACGACCTGCCCTCGGGCATCGAGATCGATCTCGACCTCCGCTGGCGGATCCTGATCCGCCTCGCGGTTCTCGGCGCGGTCGAACGACCCGAGCTGCACGAGTGGCTGGAGCGAGAGCGGACCACCGAGGCAGCGGTCGACCTGGTGCAGGCCCTGGCCTCCCTTCCCGATGCCGAGGCCAAGGAGTTCGCCTGGGCTCACTTCAGCGGCGAGCGCGAAGCCTCCAACTACGAGATCGAGGCCGCCGGACGCGGGCTCTGGCGGCGTGGCCAGGAAGAGCTCACCGCGCCCTACATCGACCGCTACTTCGCCGAAGTTGCCGGGACGGCCGCTGTCCGCTCGGGCTGGGTGCTCGCGGACGCCGCCCGGGAGTTCTTCCCACGTCTCAGCCTCGAGCCCGCGACCGTGGCTGCCGCGGAGCAGGTCCTGGACGACGATGACCTGGACCTCAGCCTGCGACGGGCGCTGGTCGACTCGACCGACGAGCTCAGGCGGGGTTTGCGGGCCCGCGAGACCTACCTTGGCGGAGCGCTGTGACCAGGTCGCGCAGGCCCT
>JBFIWG010000300.1:0-4243 GCA_041606495.1 Nocardioidaceae bacterium | reverse complement strand
GGCGCGGACCGCATTCTCGGCAAGGAGGACGTGGCAGCGGCCAGAATCGTGGAAGCCGCCCTCGAGCGTGACGGGGTCACCGTGCTGAGCGGCTCATCCGCGACCCAGGTGAAGTCCGACGGCCAGGAGGGTCACCTGGTGCTGGAGGACGGCACCCACGTCGAGTTCGACCGTCTGCTGGTCGCCGTCGGCCGAACCCCCAGGACCCAGGGCCTGGGACTGTCCGCGGCCGGCGTCGAGGTCGATGGCAAGGGCTTCGTGGTGGTGGACAAGCACCTTCGCACCACGAGCAAGCACATCTGGGCAGTCGGAGACGTCACCGGCCACCCCCAGTTCACGCACGTCGCCGGTGTGCACGGGAGCCTCGCCGCGAGCAACGCCACCCTTGGCCTGCGGCGCAGCGTGGACACCGCGACCGTCCCACGGGTCACCTTCACCCACCCGGAGGTGGCGGCCGTGGGAGTCGGCACCGAGCGCGCGGCCCAGTCGCCCGACCTGCAGGTGGTGGCCTACCAGCACGCCGACGTCGACCGGGCCGTCACCGAGTCGGACTTCGAAGGCTTCACGCGCATCGTCGTGGACAAGAGGGGACGCATCCTCGGCGCCACGGTCGTCGGGCCACGCGCCGGCGAGACGCTCGGCGAGCTCACCCTCGCGGTCAAGCACGGGCTGCGCACCCGCGACCTGGCGGGTACGACGCACGCGTACCCCACCTACAACGACGGCCCCTGGAACGCCGCGATCGCCGACGTCCGCGCCCGTCTTAAGACGCCCACGACCGCGAGGGCGATCAGGATCCTCGCCGCGGGACGGCGACGCTGGGTGAACCGCTCGGTGCGCTGAGCCCGGCACGAGCGCCCGCGGGGCCCACTCGCGCCATGGCCGTGCGGGCGGCACCGGCGTACCGTTGAATCCTCGACTACTTCTGCGGGGAGGAGTCATCACCGCCACTGCACGCCGCTTCCGGCTGGACGTGCCCGAGCAGCACGTCGTGTTCGGCGCGGAACGGGTCAAGGACCTGCCCGAGGACCTCGCGCGCCTCGGCCTGCACCGGCTCCTGCTCATCGCGACGGGCTCGATGAAGCACGCGGGCGACGACCTGGACGCCGAGCTGGGAGACCAGGTTGTCGGCCGGATCGACGAGGCGACGCAGCACGTCCCTGTGGCAGAGGCGGACTCCGCGACAGCGACTGCCGAGCGACAGCGTGCCGACGGCGTCGTCGTGGTCGGCGGCGGATCGGCGATCGGGCTCGGCAAGGCGGTGGCGGTCCGGACCGGACTGCCCCTGGTCGTCGTACCCACCACCTACTCCGGCTCCGAGGCGACCGACATCTACGCCGTCACCACCACCCACAAGACGACTGCTCGCGACCCCCACGCGCGGGCCGGTCTGGTGGTCTACGACCCGGCCCTGACGCTGGGGATGCCCCGCCACGTCACCGCCACCTCCGGACTCAACGCGATGGCGCACTGCGTCGAGGCGATGTACGCGGCCGGCGCCAACCCGGTCAGCGACCTGGTCGCCGAGGAGGGGCTCCGAGTTCTCGACCGGGCCCTGCCGGCGGCCTACTACCGACCTTCCGATCTCCCTGCCCGGTCGGAGGCGCTGTACGGCGCGTACCTCGCCGGCAGCGCGACGTCCGGCGCCGGCTCCGCTCTCCACCACCTGCTGTGCCACGTCATCGGGGGGACCTACCGGCTCGGCCACGGCGACCTGCACGCCGTGCTCCTGCCCTACGTCGTGGCCTACAACGCGGAGGCCGCACAGGCCCCTCTCGCCCGGGTCGCCACAGCCCTGGGTACGCCGGACCCGGCCGCTGGTCTCCGCGATTTCGGCGCGAGGCTCGACGCCCCGACCGACCTGCACTCCCTCGGCCTGCCCGAGCCAGCGCTCGACGACATCGTCGAGCGAACGTTGGCCGTCGCGCCCGGCCGCAACCCGAGGGAGCCGGACGCGGCGTCCCTGAGACGCCTGCTCGACGACGCGTACGCCGGCACCGAGCCGGACCGCTACTGAACCGAGGAGTGAGGATGACCCAGCTCGACCTACCCGCGATCGAACGTGAACGAGACCGCATCCGTGACACCCACCTGAAGCCGGAGAGCGACCGGCCGGCATCCTCGGCACGCGGACTGCACCACTGCGCCCTGCTGTGCGCCGACGTCGAGAGGACGGTCCGGTTCTACCAGGACGTGCTCGAGTTCCCGCTGACCGAGATCTTCGAGAACCGCGACTACCAGGGCTCGAACCACTTCTTCTTCGACATCGGCAACGGGAACCTGCTGGCCTTCTTCGACTTTCCCGGTCTCGACCTCGGGCCCTACGCCGAGGTCCTCGGCGGGCTCCACCACCTGGCCATCTCGGTCGAGCCGGAGCGGTGGGAGAAGCTGCGGAGCAACCTGGACCGTGCGGGTGTGGAGTACCAGAGCGAGAGCGGCACCTCGATCTACTTCCGGGATCCCGACGGCGCCCGGATCGAGCTGATCGCGGACCCGCTCGGCGAGATGTACGGCACCAAGGTGATGTGACGCCGCCTAGCGCAGGTCGCGGTAGCCGGCCACGACCCGCTGCACCGAGCTCGCCGCGACCACAGCCGCCCAGGCGACAGCGATCTGCCACGCGAACATCGGCAGGATCAGCCACAGGCTGTGTACGACGATCGTCTCGGTGCCCTCGGCCAGCCCGCCGAGGAACGACAGGGACCTCCCGTCGTCGCGGGTCCGGCCGGTGCGCTCGGCGATGGAGGAGAACGCCAGGAAGGCCGTGCCGTTGACGTAGTAGGCGAGCAGCACGAGCAGGAACGGCCACCAGGGCGCGCCGTGACCGGCCGTCGCGCCGTACGCCACACCTACGACGGTGCTGCCGTAGACGATGAAGTCCGCGGTGATGTCGAGGAAGCCGCCGGCCCCGGACGTCTTCGCACCCCGCCGGGTCTGCCTGAGACGGGCCAGGGGGCCATCGAGCCCGTCCGCGAGCCGCGACACCAGCCAGAGCACCAGTGCGAGGAACCACAGCTGAGATGCCGCCGCGGCGGCGCTGCCGAGACCGAGCACCAGACCCAGCACGGTGAGCCGGTCCGGGCTGATCCACGAACGGTCCAGCACCGCCGCCGCACGTTGCAGCGGGGCGTCGAGGACGCGACGTACCGAAGCGTCGAACATCAGGCGACCTGCTCCCGGCCGGACCGGCGCCGCGCCAGCACCACACCACCGACCGACAGCACGACGAGTGCGGCAGCAGCGACGAGGAACGGCCACGAGCCGGGAACGCTGCCGTAGGCGCCGAGTGCCACGTAGGCGACGGTGCCCGGCAGCATGCCGATGACGCTGCCGAGCAGGTAGTCACGGGTGCGGACGCCGGTGAGCCCGGCGCCGTAGTTGACCGCGGTGAACGGGACCACCGGGACCAGCCGGACCGCGACGACAGCGAGCAGGCCGCGCCTTGCCAGCAGCTCGTCGACCCGCCGCACGCGAGCGCCCGTGAACCGCTCCACAGCGGCCCGGCCGAGAACCCGGCCGAGGACGAAAGCGACCGTGGCCCCGATCATTGCGGCCAGCAGGGTCAGCGCGATGCCGAGCGGGAGACCGAAGACCAGTCCGGCCAGGGCACTGAGCACGTTCTTCGGGAGAGGCGCAAGGGTCACCAACGCGTAGATCCCCACGAAAGCGACGGGAGCCGCCCACCCGGCGGACTCGACGGTCGCCCGCAGCGAGTCCACGCTGGGCAGTCCGACCTGGGCTGCGACGGCAGCACCCCCGAGAAGGACCGCGCCGAGGGCTGCCAGGCGCAGCAGGACGCCTGGTGCGCCGGCGACGTGCATGCTGGTATCCAACCCTCTCGCGAAACTGTGGCACCAAGGGAAGTCGGTGGGACCCCTACCGTGTTCCCTCAGAGTCGACAAATCTCTCGAACCATCAGGAGCCTCTGTGCCTGGCCCCCTCCGTCACCTGGCCGCCCTCGCTGCAGGGGCACTGCTCGTCACCGCCTGCGCGGCACCCGGCCAGGTCGCCTCCGACACCGCGCCGGACAGCTGGGACAGCATACGGACAGAGGCCCGGGGCCAGACAGTGTCGCTGTGGATGTGGGGCGGGGACCCGAGCGGGAACGCGTACGTCGACGAGGTGCTCGCGCCGGCGGCGAAGGAGGAAGGGGTCACCCTGCGCAGGGTCCCGGTCGCGGACACCAAGGAGGCGATCAACCGGATCCTGGCCGAGCGGCAGGCGGGGCGCACCGACGGCGCCG
>JBFIWG010000299.1:0-4250 GCA_041606495.1 Nocardioidaceae bacterium | reverse complement strand
TGATCGTGAACGGCACGCGAGCGCGGTTCGTGATCGCCGCCGACGGCTTGCACTCACCGACCCGTCGCCGGCTGGGGCTGGACGCGCGCCCGTCGAGGTCCCGTCGCTACGGCCTGCGCTGCCACCTCGACCTCGCGCCGTGGTCCGAGCTCGTCGAGGTGCACTGGTCGCGTGACGCCGAGGCCTACGTGACGCCCGTTGCACCCGACCGGGTCGGCATCGCCGTGCTCACCTCGTCCCGACGGTCGTTCGAGGAGCAGCTCGCGGAGTTCCCGCGCCTGAAGGAACGCGTTGCCGGTGTCACCGGGTCGCGCGTGCTCGGGGCCGGTCCGCTGCGACAGCGCTCCACACGCCGCGCGGCAGGCCGGGTGCTCCTGGCCGGGGACGCCAGCGGGTACGTCGATGCGCTGACCGGCGAGGGAATCGCCATCGGGCTCGCCCAGGCCAGGGCAGCCGTCGCGGCCATCGCGGAAGGTGAACCGGCTCGCTACGAACGGGACTGGCGCCGGGTGAGCTGGAGGTACCAGGCGATCACCCACGCGTTGCTCGGGGTTGCTCGGCTCGGTCCGGCCCGGCAGGCCCTGGTGCCGCTCGCCGCGGCGGTGCCGGGCGTGTTCTCAGCCGCCGTGAACGAGCTCGCGCGTCCGCCCGTGGACCTTCAGCGGGTTGGTCCGCTCGCCTAGCATCGACCGGAACGAGTCGCACGACGTCCCCCGGCCTAACGAAGGAACCCGATGATCTTCATCACCGCCAAGTTCAAGGTCCTGCCCGAGCACGCGGAGAAGTGGCCCGAGATCGCCGCTGAGTTCACCGAGGCGACCCGCAGCGAGCCCGGCTGCCTGTGGTTCGACTGGTCGCGCAGCATCGAGGACGAGACGGAGTACGTGCTCGTCGAGGCCTTCGCCGGCGACGATGCCGCAGTCGCGCACGTGAACTCCGACCACTTCAAGAAGGCGCAGCAGTCGTTGCCGCCGTACCTGGTGGAGACCCCGCGGGTCGTGAACTTCAAGCTCGACCAGGACGACTGGTCGGAGCTCGGCGAGCTCGCGGTTCCCGAGACGAGCTGAGCCACCAGCCGGTCCCAGAGACCAGCTGACCTAGCTCGCGGCGAACCCGTCCAGCACCACGGTCAACGCGTGGGCGAACGTCGGCACGAAGTCGACCCGTAGCGCGGCGAACTCCGGTTCGTCGAGCACCGCCGCCACCGACGGGCTCGGGTTCGCGGCCGGCCACGCACCGACCAGCAGCGCCCAGCTGATCCCGGCAAGCTCGAAGGCCTGCTCGTCGGTCAGCTCCGGCATCCGTGCCTGGACTAGGCCGGCAAGCCGCTGCGTCCGGGACATCGCCGCGCTCTTGAACGTGCGCGCGGTCTCGAGCGGGATGTTGTGCTCGAGGATGGCCTGGGAAGCAGCGATCAGGTTGCACAGCCGGGGGTGCTCCGCGAGTGTCTCCGCAATGGCACCAGACACCAGCTCGTGCGTGCGGCGTGCGCTGCGACGTCGGTCGGCTCGCGGAAGGCGCGCTTCCAGAACGTCGAGCCACGCCGCCCAGTCGTCAGCAAGCACCGCGAGAAACACCGCCTCGCGGGTAGGGAAGTAGCGGACCACGTTGGACTTGGCGAGGCCGACCCGGCTGCTGAGCTCGCGCAGGCTGATGTCGGCCAGGGGAAGCTCATCGAGCATCGCGTGCGCGGTGGCCAGGATGTCGCGGCGGCGCTGGTCCTGCTGCTCGGCGGTCCGGGCCCGCTGGAAGTTGGCGGTGGTCACGAGCCGACATTAACAGACCAGTGGTCTTTACAGATCAAGCCTGGAAGCGTAGGGTCACCTGACTAACAGACCACTGTCCCGTAAGAGAAGAGTCTTCGCATGAGCAGCTCCAAGGTCGCCCTGGTCACCGGTGCGTCGTCCGGGATCGGCGAGGACACCGCGCTCCAGCTCCAGGCTGCTGGGTACACCGTCTACGCCGTCGCTCGTCGCGTGGACCGGATGCAGTCGCTGGCGGTCAGGGGGATCCACGCCTTCGGCATGGACGTCACCGATGAGGCGTCGATGGAGGCCGGCGTGAAGCGGATCCTCGACGAGACCGGCCGGATCGACGTACTCGTCAACAACGCAGGCTACGGGTCGTACGGCTCGGTCGAGGACGTCGAGCTGGACGAGGCGCGTCGTCAGTTCGAGGTCAACCTGTTCGGGTTGGCGCGGCTGGTCCAGCTGGTGCTACCGACGATGCGCGAGCAAGGGAGCGGCCGGATCATCAACGTCTCCTCGATCGGCGGGAAGATCTACGAGCCGCTGGGTGCGTGGTACCACGCCACGAAGTGGGCGCTCGAGGGATTCAGTGACAGCCTGCGCATGGAGCTCAAGCCGTTCGGGATCGACGTCGTGATCATCGAGCCGGGGCCGATCCTGACCGAGTGGAACAGCATCGCGCGGGAGAGCATGGCCGAGAAGTCGTCCGGCACGGCGTACGCCGACCAGGCGCGCGCGGCGTACCAGGTCTTCGAGAAGGCCGATCGCCCCGGTTCGGCGTCGAAGCCGATCGTCGTGGCGAAGAAGATCGTGAAGGCGGCGACGGTCGAGAAGCCCAGTGCGCGCTACCCCGTGGGTCGCGGTGCGGGAACGATCGTCAGGGCCCGCAAGCTGCTGCCCGACCGTGCGTTCGACGCGATCATCGCGCGCACGTTCCGCCACTGAGGGCGAGTGTTCAGGCGGCTTCCTCGTCGCAGACGGCGTCCGCCTCGGCCTTGCTGTCGCGCGCGGCGCTGGGGTGCTCCCACACGTGGCCGCCGTCGCAGTCGTTGCGTGAGCAGGTCAGATTCCCTTGTGGGGAACGCACGTGACACATGATGTTGCTCCTTGTGGAGCGGTGGGTTCGTCCGGCCGCTCCTCGCTGCTGATACTTCTCGTCTACCCACTCCCGCGGACCCTCCCCAGGTGGACCAGACCGGATGCGCCTCCAGTGGGCTATTGGATGGACGCCGCCGCCGCAGGAGAATCGAGGAGAGACCTGCGAGTCCTGGAGGTGTTCACCATGGACGAGGACGTCAGGCGGTCGGAGCGCTTCATCGTGTGCGGCGTCGACGGCTCCGATGGAGCCAGGAACGCCCTGAGCTGGGCGTTGGCAGAGGCGTCGAGGCGCGGGTGTTCGTTGCACGCGGTCACCGCCTGGATGTGGGACGGCGTCGAGGATCTCGGCACACCCACCAGCCCGTCGGTGGCCAAGGAGCAGGCCCAGGAGATCCAGGAGGCGACGATCCTGGCGGCGACCGAGGGTATCGAGGACCCTCCTGTGATCGAGAGGCTGCTGCCACGCCAGACCGCCAGCGAGGCGTTGTGCCAGGAGTCGGAGGGCGCCGACCTGCTGGTGCTCGGCAGTCACGGTCACGGCCTGGTGCACGACAAGCTGGTCGGCTCGACCAGTCAGCGCACGATCCACCACGCACCGTGCCCGGTGGTGGTCATCCCCGACCCGAGACAGGCAGAGCGCCGGCGCAGCCACGTCTGGCCGTGGCGCCGTACCTCCTCGACGCAGGACGCCGGCAAGACCGCCGACGCCCACTGAGCAGCCTCGAGAGAGCCGAGCCCTGAAAGGGCTGTGGCCCCGCCGGATCACTCCAGCGGGGCCACAGCTTCAGGACCTACTTGCGGCCGCGGGCGACCCGACCGCGCTCGTTGGCGTCCAGGATCACCTTGCGGATGCGGACCGAGTCGGGGGTGACCTCGACACACTCGTCCTCGCGGCAGAACTCCAGGGACTGCTCCAGCGACAGCTTCTTCGGCGGGATCAGCTTCTCGAAGTTGTCGGAGGTGGAGGAGCGGACGTTGGTCTGCTTCTTCTCCTTGGTGATGTTCACGTCCATGTCGTCCTCGCGAGAGTTCTCGCCGACGATCATGCCCTCGTAGACCTCGGTGGTCGGCTCGATGAACAGCACCCCGCGCTCCTGCAGGTTGGTCATCGCGTACGACGTGGCGGCACCTGCGCGGTCGGCGACCAGCGAGCCCGACGCACGCGAACGGATCTCCCCGGCCCACGGCTCGTAGCCCTCGAAGACGTGGTGCGCGATGCCGGTGCCACGGGTGTCGGTGAGGAACTCGGTGCGGAAGCCGATCAGGCCTCGGGCGGGCACCAGGAACTCCATGCGGACCCAGCCCGTGCCGTGGTTGGTCATCTGCTCCATGCGGCCCTTGCGGAGCGCGAGCAGCTGGGTGATCGTGCCGAGGTACTCCTCCGGCGCGTCGATGGTGAGCCGC
>JBFIWG010000298.1:0-4265 GCA_041606495.1 Nocardioidaceae bacterium | reverse complement strand
GGTCGTAGGGGCGCTCGTCGATCACCTCGACGCCCATCGTGGACAGGATCGGCAGCACCTGGCTCAGCGAGAGCGGCGGACCGATCCGGAACACCTTGAGCCTGGCCTCACCGGGCGGCGCGTCGACTGGCTCATAGAGCGAGAGCCCGAGTCCCTCCTCACCCTCGATCGCCTCCAGCCGACCCAGGTCGGCTGACGCGGTCCGGGGCAGGTAGTCCTCTTTGTAGGCCTCCGGGAAGGATTCGGCGTACAGGCGCGCGAGACGGGACCCCTCCTCCTCGCCGTACTCGCTGGTGACCGCTGAGACGAAGTCGTCCCGCCACGAACGGGCCGCCTCGGCCAACCGGCGCTCGAGGTCCTCCACGTCGTACTCGCCGATGAGCTCGCCCTTCTTCGGGCGGACCACGAAGTGCAGGCGGGCCAGCAGCGACTCGCTCACCCGCGCGGTGTACTCCAGCGACTCGCCGCCGAGCTGGGTCTTGAGGATCGAGGCGATCCGCTCCCGCACCGCGGTGGTGTAGCGGTCACGGGGCAGGTAGACCAGGCAGGACAGGAACCGGCCGTACACGTCCTTGCGGACGAAGAGCCGCAGCTGTCGCCGCTCGCGGGTGTAGAGCACCGCCTCGGCAATCTGGACCAGCTCGTCGATCGGGGTCTGGAAGAGCTCGTCGCGCGGATAGGTCTCGAGCACGTCCATGAGCGCCTTGCCGGTGTGGCTCAGCGGGTCGAAACCGGCGCGGTCGATGACCTCCTTGGCCTTGACCCGGATCACCGGAATCCGGGTCAGTGACTCGGTGTAGGCGGCCGAGGAGAACAGGCCGAGGAAGCGGCGCTCGCCGACGACCTCGCCGGACTCGTCGAACGTCTTCACCCCGACGTAGTCGAGGTACACCGGCCGGTGCACGGTCGCCTTGGAGTTCGCCTTGGCCAGCACGAGCAGGGTCTTCTCGCGGGCCTTCGCCTTGACCAGCGGCGGCAGCTTGCCGAAGGAGCGGGACATGTCCTGGTCGGCCCGCAGGATGCCGAAGCCGGTGCCCGGAACGGCCCGGAGGGCCTCGTCCTCGCCGGACTGCTCGAGGCGGTACTCCCGGTAGCCGAGGAACGTGAAGTGGTCGTCGGCCAGCCAGTTGAGGAGCGCTTTGCCCTCCTCCACCTCCTGCTCGGGCAGCGGCGGCGGGTTCTGGTCCAGGTCCTCGACGATCTCCCGCGCCTGGGCGTGCATCTTCGCCCAGTCCTCTACCGCCTCGCGGACGTCGCGGAGCACCTTCGCCAGCGACTGCTCGATCGCCGCGAGGTCGTCGGCCGCGGTCTCGCGGTCGATCTCGATGTGCATCCACGACTCGCGGGAGACGTCGTGCGGCATCTCCTCAGTCCGGGAGCCCTGCTCCTCCGACTCGTAGATGTCCTGCAGCTCGCCGGTGACGTCACGGCGGACGAGGAGCTGCGGGTGCACCACCATGTGCACGTTGCGGTTCTGCTCGTTGAGCTCCATGGTCACCGAGTCGACCAGGAACGGCATGTCGTCGGTGACCACCTCGACGACCGTGTGACCGCCGGCGGCCCAGCCGTGCTCGGAGACCGACGGGGTGAACACCCGGATGTTGGCCGTGCCCTGCGGGCGGTGGAAGGCGAGCTTGTACTGGCTCATCGCCGCGCCGTACAGGTCGACCTCGCCGCGGGCTACGACGTCCTCAGGGGCTACGTGGCGGTAGTAGGAGCGGAGCAGGTGCTCGGCGCTGGCGCCTGAGGGCCCCCCGGCACCCTTGCGGTTGGCGGCCAGCTCGGCCGCCTTGGCGATGAGTTCGTCCTTGCTCTCATCCAGCGTGGTACGCACGAGGCATCAACCTTTGTCGCTCCAGCCCGAAGCGTTTGCCAGGGAAGGCGAAAAGATACCCCGACGCCTCGGAACGGCACGCCGTTGTGCCGTGCTTCCGACCCTAGAGCGTGCCCACTCCCGCTACAACAACGGGGCCAAGAGGCGTGTCTCGGTCCCGAGACACCTCACAGGTGCGACCGAAGCTCCCACAGCAGCGGGTAGTAGCGCAGGGGCAGCCTGCTGCGCAGGTAGTCAGCTCCGGACGACCCGCCCGTTCCGGTCTTGGTCCCGATCATCCGCTCGACCATCACGATGTGCCTGGCCCGCCAGGCCGCCGCCAGCTCGTCGTGCTGCAGCAGCGCCTCGGCCAGGGCCCAGATGTCGGCGTACGACGGGCGGTCGTGGGCAACCGTGTGGACCGAGGCAGTGATCGCCTCGTCGCTGTCGACGGCCAGCCCGCGGACGGCCAGCACGTGCACGAACGCGTCCCACAGGGTGGGCTCGTCCAGCCGCCGCTGCAGGCGTGCCCGCTCGTCGTCGGTGAGTCCCTTGAACCGCTGCACGAAGGAGGGGTCCTTGGCGCCGGAGAGGAACTCCAGCTCGCGGTACTGCACGGACTGGAACCCGCTGGCCGGGGCCAGGGTCTGCCGGAACGCCAGGAAGTCCTGGGGCGTCATCGTCTCGAGCACGTCCACCTGCTGCACCAGGACGCGCTCGACGACGTGCATGCGCTGCAGGAGGTGCTGGGCCCACCAGAGCCGGCTGGAGCTGGCAGCCGAGTCACCGCCGTCGTCATCGCCCAGCATCGCGTCCCGGGCGGCGGTCGCCTCGTGCAGCAGCTGCTTGAACCAGAGCTCGTAGACCTGGTGGATGGTGATGAACAGCAGCTCGTCGTGGGCCGGCGGGCTCGACTCGAGGTGCTGGCTGTCGAGCAGCTGCTCGAGCCTGAGGTAGCTGCCGTAGGTCAACCGGGCGCCCTGCTCACCGAACTGCACGTCGGTCCCGCCCCACTCCCCTGCCCAGGGGCTGGAGCCATCGGCGGTGGGCGTCTCGGAGGGGTTCGAAGTCACACCCGCGAGCGTAGCCACCCTCTGACCCGTGCGTCATGATGGGGCGCCATGAGGATCCACCACGAGTTCCGGTACGACGCCCCTCCCCGCGACGTGTTCGCGATGCGGCTCGACCCCGCCTTCCGGGACCGGGTCTGCCGTGCGATGCACACCGTCTCGCACGAGATCACCATCGAGGAGACCGGTGACGGCATGCACGCGGTGATCGACATGGTGCAGCGCGTCCGCGGGGTGCCCAGCTTCGCCCGGAAGGTCGTGGGCGAGCAGGCACACGTTGTCGCGACCGAGGACTGGCCCACCATCGAGGGCGGGGACCTGGAGCTGGCCATCACCGGCAAGCCCGGCCACATCCGGGGTCGGCTGACCCTTGCCGGCGACGAGACCGGCAGCGTCTACGGTTTCGAGGGCGAGGCGAAGATCAAGATCCCACTGCTGGGCGGCAGGCTCGAAGGCGTGATCGAGAAGCTCTTCGTCGATGGCATGGACACCGAGCGGCGCATCGGCGCCGCGTGGCTGGCAGGAGACCGGACATGAAGTTCAACCACGAGATGACGTACGACTCTGCACCGGAGCAGGTCTACGCCATGATCATCGACCCGAAGTTCCGCGAGCGGGTGTGCGAGGCGCAGCATGCCGCGGAGTGCACCGTGACGATCGACGGCGACGACGCCGTGCGCTCCGTCGTGGTCGACCAGAAGCGGCCGTCGGACGGCATCCCCAGCGCCGCCCAGAAGTTCGTCGGGGACCAGATCCACATCCGTCAGAGCGAGAGCTGGTCCGGCACCACCGATGCCGGCCTCGAGGTCACCATCCCCGGGAAGCCCGCGCAGCTCACCGGCGGGATCACGCTCCGCGAGAACGGCGGCGGCACCGTCCAGACGGTCTCCGGCGACATCAAGGTGAGCATCCCGCTCGTCGGGGGGAAGCTGGAGAAGATGATCGGCGACCTGCTGGGCTCGGCCCTTCGCGCTGAGGCACGTGTCGCGAAGTCCTGGCTCGAGGAGAACAGCTAGAACGTGTCGCGGGAGCCCGCCGTCTCCTCCGCCGCGACGCGTCGTCGTTGCAGCCACACCACGAGGCCGAGCGCCAGGAACGGGCCGAACGCGAGCACCACCAGCAGCACGGTCTCGTAGGGGTGAAGCGAGCCGAGATGCAGAAGAGGGACAGCCGAGGTCATCACCTCGATTGTCCCTCTTCTCAGTGGACTGTGGCCACCGGGGTCAGCCCATGTACGGGTAGCGGTAGTCCTTCGGCGGGTCGAAGGTCTCCTTGATCGAGCGCGGCGAGGTCCAGCGCTGGAGGTTCGAGGGCGCACCCGCCTTGTCGTTGGTGCCAGAAGCGCGCGCACCACCGAACGGCTGCTGTCCCACGACCGCGCC
>JBFIWG010000297.1:0-4266 GCA_041606495.1 Nocardioidaceae bacterium | reverse complement strand
GGACGCCCGGATCATCTTCGTCGACACCGAGCCGTCGAACTGGACCTGGGACCCGGTCCGCGGCCAGTACTTCTGGCACCGCTTCTACAGCCACCAGCCTGACCTGAACTTCGACAACCCCAAGGTCCACGAGGCCATGCTGGAGGCGTTGAAGTTCTGGCTGGACATGGGCATCGACGGCTTCCGTCTCGACGCCGTGCCCTATCTCTACGAGCGGCCGGGCACGAACGGCGAGAACCTCAAGGAGACGCACGACTTCCTCAAGGTCGTCCGCACGTACGTCGACGAGCACTACCCCGACCGGATCCTGCTCGCCGAGGCGAACCAGTGGCCGGCCGACGTCGTGGACTACTTCGGCGACTTCGAGGCCGGTGGCGACGAGTGCCACATGTGCTTCCACTTCCCGGTGATGCCGCGCATCTTCATGGCGGTCCGGCGCGAGTCCCGCTTCCCGATCTCCGAGATCCTGGAGCAGACCCCCGCCATCCCCGACAACTGCCAGTGGGGCATCTTCCTCCGCAACCACGACGAGCTGACCCTCGAGATGGTCGCGGACGAGGACCGCGACTACATGTGGGGCGAGTACGCCAAGGACCCCCGGATGAAGGCGAACATCGGCATCCGGCGCCGGCTGGCCCCGCTGCTCGACAACGACCTGAACCAGATGGAGCTGTTCACCGCTCTGCTGCTGTCCCTGCCCGGCTCGCCGGTGCTGTACTACGGCGACGAGATCGGGATGGGCGACAACATCTGGCTCGGTGACCGCGACGGCGTGCGCACCCCGATGCAATGGACTCCGGACCGCAACGCCGGCTTCTCGGTGTCCACGCCCGGACGCCTGCACCTGCCGGTGATCCAGGACCCGGTCTTCGGCTACCAGCGGGTCAACGTCGAGACGGAGCTGGAGAACGCCTCGTCGCTCCTGCACTGGACGCGGCGGATGATCCACGCCCGGAAGAAGCACCCTGCTTTCGGGCTCGGCGACTTCATCGACCTCGGCGGCTCGAACCCCAGCGTGCTGAGCTACGTCCGCGAGCACGAGGACGACATCGTGCTCTGCGTGAACAACCTGTCCCGCTTCCCGCAGCCGGTCGAGCTCGACCTGCGGCGCTGGGAGGGCATCGAGCCGATCGAGCTGCTCGGAGGAGTCCGCTTCCCGCAGATCGGTGAGCTGCCGTACCTCCTCACTCTCGGGGCGTACGGCTTCTACTGGTTCCGCCTGCCCAAACCGCCGGTCCTCGACGCGGAGGGGAGCACCGAATCGTGAACGACACCAACGACAACCTGGTCGCGAAGGCGATCGAGGGGTACGTCGGCAACGCGCGCTGGTTCGGGGGCAAGGGCCGGGGCCTGAGCGTCCGGGACGTCCGCCAGCTGCCCTGGCTCAACGACGCCGTCGCCGGCCACGAGGAAGCGCCGCGGACCCGGATCGAGCTGGTCACGCTGGAGTACGACGACGGCACGACCGAGCTCTACCAGCTGCCGCTGGCCTACTACACCGAGCAGCACGAACGCCTCGAGCACGCGCTCGTCGGCGAATGGCTGGATCCCGAGCTCGGTTCGGTGGCGGTGTACGACGCACTGCACGACCGCGACGCCACGCACCTGTGGCTGGCCGCCTTCGACCAGGCCTACTCGGGCGAGGAGCTGGTGTTCCACCGGCTTGAGGGGCACGATCTCGACCTGGACACCCACTCGTCGCTGTTCTCGGGCGAGCAGAGCAACTCGTCGGTCGCGTTCGGCGAGGACAGCCTGCTCAAGGTGTTCCGCAAGGTCACCCCCGGGCTCAACCCCGACATCCAGATCCACGAGGCGCTCACCAAGGCCGGGAGCGACCATGTGGCCGCTCTCTACGGCTGGCTCGAGGCACCGGCCCACGGCACGGACGAGCCGATCCAGCTGGCCATGCTGCAGCAGTTCCTGCGCACGGCCAGTGACGGCTGGGACCTGGCGCTGGCCAGCGTCCGGGACCTGTTCGCCGAGGCCGACCTGCACGCCGACGAGGTGGGCGGCGACTTCGCCGGGGAGTCCTACCGGTTGGGCGTGGCGACCGCAGAGGTGCACGACTCGCTGGCCACGGCGTTCCCGACCAAGACCTGGGACTCCTCCGACCTGGACGAGATGGCCGACCTGATGCGCGGACGCCTCGAGGCTGCTGTGGAGATCGTCCCCGAGCTCGAACCTCACGCCGAGGCGCTGCGCGCGTCGTTCGACGCTCTGCGCACGATCAAGGAGCGGGTCGTCGTACAACGCGTGCACGGCGACTTCCACCTCGGCCAGACCCTGCGCACGGTCCGCGGCTGGAAGATCGTGGACTTCGAGGGCGAGCCGGCCAAGGCGCTCGAGGAGCGGATCCGACCCGATTCGGGGTGGCGCGACGTCGCCGGGATGCTGCGGTCCTTCGACTACGCCGCCCACGCGGTCGAGGCCGACGTCGAGGAGGACGGTGCGCAGATCGCCTACCGAGCCGTGGAGTGGGCGACCCGCAACCGGGACGCGTTCCTCCAGGGCTACGTCGAGGCCAGCGGACGCACGGCCGGCGAGCAGCTCTCACCCGAGCAGCTCGTGCTGCTACGGGCGTACGAGATCGACAAGGCGGTCTACGAGACGGTCTACGAAGCACGGAACCGTCCGGACTGGATCACGATCCCACTGTCGGCGATCGCGCGGCTCACCAAGGAGCACGCCACGCCCGGCGACGACCAGGAGGCAAGCATCTGATGAGCAAGGCCCTGCCGCTCGAAACCCACATCCTCGACATGCTCACCAAGGGTGAGCACGGCGACCCGCACGCCGTCCTGGGCGCGCACCCCCACGACGGCGCCGTCACCGTCCGTGTCTTCCGGCCCCTGGCCGAGTCGGTGACCGTGCTGCACGACGACAAGACGGTCCGCCTCGAGCACGAGTACGAAGGCATCTGGTGCGGCGTGCTCGACGTACCCACCCCGCCGGACTACCGGCTCGAGGTGAAGTACGCCGGCGGCGAGCCGACCCGTAGCGACGACGCGTACCGCTATCTCCCCACCCTCGGTGAGATCGACCTGCACCTGATCAACGAGGGCCGCCACGAGCAGCTCTGGGACGCCCTGGGCGCCCACGTGCGCCGCTACGACAGCCCCCAGGGACCGGTGACCGGCACCTCGTTCGCGGTGTGGGCCCCGCACGCTCGCGGCGTGCGGGTGAAGGGCGACTTCAACAACTGGGACGGTCGCGAGCACCCGATGCGCCAGATGGGCTCGTCCGGCGTGTGGGAGCTGTTCGTGCCCAACGTCGGGAACGGCACGAAGTACAAGTTCATCGTGCTCGGCGCCGACAACCAGTGGCGCGAGAAGGCCGACCCGATGGCTTACCACACCGAGGTCCCGCCGGCCACGTCCTCGGTGGTCTTCGACTCCGGCTACACCTGGAGCGACGAGTCCTGGATGCAGCAGCGCACCGAGGGCGGCCTGCACGAGAAGCCGATGTCGATCTACGAGGTGCACCTCGGCTCGTGGCGCCAGGGTCGGTCGTACTCCCAGCTGGCCGACGAGCTGGTCGCCTACGTCAAGGACCTGGGCTTCACGCACGTCGAGCTGATGCCGGTGATGGAGCACCCGTTCGGCGGATCGTGGGGCTACCAGGTCACCTCATACTTCGCGCCGACCGCTCGGTTCGGCAATCCCGACGACTTCCGGTACCTCGTCGACCGCATGCACCAGGCAGGCATCGGCGTGATCGTGGACTGGGTGCCGGCGCACTTCCCCAAGGACGATTTCGCGCTCGCGCGCTTCGACGGCACCCCGCTCTACGAGGACCCGAACCCCTCGCGTGGCGAGCACCCCGAGTGGGGCACCTACATCTTCAACTTCGGCCGCAAGGAGGTCAGGAACTTCCTGGTCGCCAACGCGCTGTACTGGCTCGAGGAGTTCCACATCGACGGGCTGCGGGTCGACGCGGTCGCGTCGATGCTCTACCTCGACTACTCGCGTGAGGACGGCGAGTGGTCGCCGAACGTATATGGCGGCCGGGAGAACCTCGAGGCGGTGCAGTTCCTCCAGGAGATGAACGCTACCTGCTACAAGCGGGTGCCCGGCGCGATCACGATCGCCGAGGAGTCCACCTCCTGGCCGGGAGTCACCCGGGCCACCCACCTCGGCGGCCTCGGCTTCGGCTTCAAGTGGAACATGGGCTGGATGCACGACAGCCTCGGCTACGTGCAGAACGACCCGGTGCACCGGCAGTGCCACCACCACCAGATGACGTTCTCGATGGTCTACGCCTACTCGG
>JBFIWG010000296.1:0-4364 GCA_041606495.1 Nocardioidaceae bacterium | reverse complement strand
GTCATGGCCCCCAGCAGAGAGACGGTCGGTGTCGCCTCGGACCCCCGCTGCCGCATCAGGTTCACCCGGAGCCGGTACGACGCGAAGCGCCGCGGGGCCTGGGCGGTGAGCACGTCCACGGCGACCCGGGCGTGCTCGTCGCTCTGTCCCGGGACCGACGTGGGGTGGATGTCGTGGTGCGTCTCGGCCCAGCGGCCGAGGACGTACTCGCCGGTGCGGGAGCCGTCGTCCATGGTGGCGAGGACGATCACCTCGATCCAGGTGCCCGCCGGCGTCGTGGCGTTCCAGGACGGGACCACCTCGGTGGCCGCGAAGCCGGGGCCCACCTCGGGCGAGGTCCACGTGGCCTGCTCGTAGCTGACCGGTGCGGTGTCGGCGTAGGGGTCGTCGTACTCGCGGACCGCGGTGGCGTGGGTCATCGCCAGGACGCCGTCATGAACGGCGGTCCCGTCGTGGCTGCCGCGGTCGAACTCGTCCCCGGAGCGCCAGCAACGGAAGTCGATGTCGCGGTTCACCAGTTGTGCTTGCCCTTGCGTGCCGGGAGCGGCTGGTCCGAGGTGCGGATCACGTAGGTCAGGCCGCCGGACTTGGGCAGCCAGGCGTTCTCGAACTGGCCGCGGTCGTAGGTCCGTCGTACGTGCCGGTTCCGCTTGCCGGCCGGGTCGTTGACGACCACGTCACCGGACTCGGTGAAGCCGACGATGACCAGCAGGTGCCCGTTGGTGCCGCCGATCGGGGCGCCGTCGAGCTCGCCGGTGCGGAACGAGATCGAGACCACCAGCGGGATGCCGGCCTTGATGAACTTCTCGGCCTCGCGCAGGGACCGGAGCCGGGTCACGAACGCGTGGTCGACGTGGTCGGAGGCATAGGCGGTGTTGAACGGCCAGTTGCCCGTGCCGTCGTACCCGTAGTCGAAGGTCATCCGGGCGGCGTGGTCGACGAACCGGTTCGGGTGCGAGGTCTTGACCCAGGCGTACTCCTCGGACGAGGGCAGCCGGTCGTAGTAGCCGAGCACCATCGACGTCGAGGTCGGTGAGCACCAGGCCTCGCCGCCGGCGTTGTACTCGGGGTAGTCGCCCTCGTGGATCATCTGGGAGTACTTCGGCACGTTCAGCGTGATGCCGCGGGCCACACCGGGACGCGAGGTGGGCGTCTTGGCGACCGTCGGCAGCCAGGAGGACATCGCTCCGATGGTGTCCACGACCGGGGTGGCCGTGGTGCCGGCGCGACGGTAGAGGCTCACCTTCAGCTGGTAGGAGGTGAAGTCCACGGCGTAGTTGGACTGCCAGGTGTCGGTGGCGACACGGGCCAGGTCGTCACTCTGCTCACCCAGCGTGGTCCGGTGGAAGCGTGCATCGCCCTCGGCCCAGCGCGCCAGCGTGTCCCAGCTGCTGCGCTGGCCGGCCTCACTTATGCCGCGCACCTGCACCTGCACCCAGGTGTCGCGCGGGGTGCTGGCGTCCCAGGACGCGATCAGCTCGGTGAGCCCGAAGCCTGGCTCGGTCCACGGCGAGATCCAGTGGCCGAACTCGTAGCGCTTGGTGGGGTGGCCATGCGGGTCCCGGTAGCGGCGCTTGCCGACCGGCTGGTCTATCCGCAGGGATCCGCGGACCGCCTTCGTGCCGGTGAACGAGCCCTTCTTCAGCTGCTTGTTCGTGGTCCACTGGCGGTAGTCGATCTGCCGACTGGTCGCGGCAGGGGCGGCCTCGGCCGGGACGGTCAGCAACGGGATGGTCAGGACGGCGCTCGCAGTGAGCGCGACGAGATTCCGAGAGATGCGGCGCACCACCGGAACGATACCGATCTCTCGTCACTCCAGTGCACAAACGCCACAGGAATGTTTCGTCCGTTCTCGTTACGATTGGCCCGTGACTCTACGGCTCTATGACTCCGCCACCCGCGAGGTCCGTGACTTCGTCCCCCTCGAAGCAGGCAAGGCGGGGATCTACCTGTGCGGGCTCACCGTGCAGTCCGAGCCACATGTGGGTCACGTGCGCTCCGGCGTGAACTTCGATGTCCTGCGGCGCTGGATGGAGGCGTCCGGGTACGACGTCACCTTCATCCGCAACATCACCGACATCGACGACAAGATCCTGGTCAAGTCCGCCGAGCAGGGCCGCCCTTGGTACAACCTCGCGTACATGATGCGGCGCGAGCTCGACGCGGCCTACGACGCGCTGAACGTGCTGCCCCCGACGTACGAACCGGCGGCCACCGGACACATCCCGGAGATGGTCGAGCTCATCGAACGGCTGATCGCGCGGGGCCACGCGTACGCCGCCGAGGACGGCAGCGGGGACGTCTACTTCGACGTGAAGTCGTGGCCGTCGTACGGCGAGCTGTCCGGCCAGCGGATCGACGAGATGACCGCCGCCGAGGACGCCGACCCGCGCGGCAAGCGGGACCCGCGCGACTTCGCGCTGTGGAAGGGCTTCAAGAAGGACGTCGAGCCCGAGTCCGCGTCCTGGCCCTCGCCGTGGGGACCGGGTCGTCCCGGTTGGCACATCGAGTGCTCGGCGATGGCGCTGAAGTACCTTGGCACCGGCTTCGACGTCCACGGCGGTGGCGTGGACCTGCGCTTCCCGCACCACGAGAACGAGCAGGCGCAGTCCCGCGCGGCCGGGCACCCGTTCGCGTCGTACTGGATGCACAACGCCTGGATCACCACCGCCGGCGAGAAGATGTCGAAGTCGCTGGGCAACTCCCTGGTCGTGCCGGTGGTGCTCGAGCGGGTGCGCGCGATCGAGCTGCGGTTCTACATGGTGGCCGCGCACTACCGCTCGCACGTGGAGTTCTCCTACGAGGCGCTCGAGGAGGCGTCCGCCGGGTTCCGGAGGATCGAGCACTTCCTGGTCCGCGCCGCCGAGCTCGTCGGCGTACCCGAGAAGGGGGTGCACTCCAAGGAATTCACCGAGGCCATGGACGACGACCTGAGCACCTCCGCCGCGGTCGCGGCGATCTACGACGTGGTTCGTGAGGGCAACAAGCTGCTGCCCGAGGGGGAGTCGGAGGCACTGCGCGGAGCCGCCGCGTCCGTCCGTGGGATGCTTGCGGTGCTGGGGGTCGACCCGTTCGACCCGCACTGGACGGCCTCAGGGTCCGACCGGGACGAGAAGCTGACGGCCGCGGTGTCGGCGCTGGTCGCCGCACTGCTCGAACGCCGGGCACAGGCCCGGGCGGAGAAGGACTTCGCTGCGGCCGACGCGATCCGGGACCAGCTCAAGGCCGCGGGGATCGAGCTCGAGGACACCCCCCAGGGGCCGAAGTGGTCTCTGTGACCACCGCTCTCAAAGCTTCACAACACTAAGGAACAGTTCATGGCAGGCAACTCCTCGCGTCGAGGCGCAATCAAGAAGACGGGGAAGGGCAACCCGACCGCTGGGTCGGGCGGCCGGGTCCGTCGCGGCCTCGAGGGCAAGGGGCCGACGCCGAAGGCCAAGGACCGTGAGGGTCACGTCGCCTACAAGGCGCGCAAGCGGGTCGAGCGAGCCCAGTCGGCCAAGCCGAAGCGTCCGGCCAAGCCGGGCGACAGCGAGTGGATCGCCGGCCGCAACTCCGTCGTCGAGGCGCTGCGTGCTCGGATGCCGATCACCTCGGTGTACGTCGCCGAGGGCGCCGAGCGCGACGGCCGGCTGCGTGAGGTGTTCCGGGTCGCCGCCGAGCTGGGCATCTCCATGCTCGAGGTGCCGCGCAACGAGATGGACCGGCTGACCCAGGGTGCGGTGCACCAGGGGCTGGCCGCGAAGGTGCCGGCCTACGAGTACGCCCACCCGAACGACCTGCTCGAGCGCGCCGCGGAGATGAAGGAGCCGCCGCTGATCGTGGCGCTCGACTCCGTCACCGACCCGCGCAACCTCGGTGCCGTGGTCCGATCCGCGGCCGGCTTCGGTGCACACGGGGTGCTGATCCCCGAGCGTCGCGCCGCCGGGATGACCGCGTCGGCGTGGAAGACGTCGGCCGGCGCGGCGGCGCGGGTGCCGGTCGCGCAGGCAGTGAACCTGACCCGCCAGCTCAAGGCCTACCAGGACGCCGGCTGCATGGTGATCGGTCTCGCGGCCGACGGCGACGTGTCGCTGCCGGATCTCGAGCTCGCCGACGGCCCACTGGTGATCGTGGTCGGTTCGGAGGGCAAGGGGCTGTCCCGACTCGTCGCGGAGACGTGTGACCAGCTGGTGTCGATCCCGATGGTGAACTCGCTGGAGTCGCTCAACGCCGGCGTTGCCGCGTCGGTGACCCTCTATTCCGTGGCGGAGAAGCGCAACACCTTCCGTTGAGCCGGGGGTTCTGCCGGGTTGAGCCGGGGGTTCTGCCGGGTTGAGCCGGGGGTTCTGCCGGGTTGAGCCGGGGGTTGTGTCCACAAACTC